>NZ_SRLV01000009.1:0-153806 GCF_006518205.1 Myxococcus sp. CA005
TGGTACAATCCGCTCCGGCGCCACTCCGCGCTCGACTACGAGTCACCCGCTGGTTACGAGAAGAAGCACCGCGCTGCCGCTTGAGGGCGAAAGCGCGGAACGCTCTGCGGAACCGGAGCAACTTCAGTTGTTGTTCTCGCTGTAGGTGAGGAGCCGCGGGGTGAAGTCCGCAAGCGTGATGGGGCTTTCCTCGCCGCACTGCTCCTTTCCGAATGTCCCGTTGAGCAAGGCGCTGCGCAGCTCGCGTTCGTATTGCTCAGCACCCCGACGGGTCTGGACGGGCGAGAACTTCACGACTCGCTGTTTCCGTCCGTCCGCATGCTGAAACACGAAGTCCACTTGCCACGCCTCCTCAGACTTTCCTTCCTTCGTCGTCCACTTCCGCAACCTGGCGCTCATCGTCGACTCCAAAGCGCAGAATCGCGGCCCTTCCCGGCGGGGGACTCTACCAGCGCGGCATGCCGGATTCGCAGCGCTTTCCCGATGCGGACGACTCCCGGCACAATTGATGGCGTTGCTCCCGGGCGAGTGGCGCGCGTCGAGCCAAGGGACTTCGGCGACGTGATGAAGGTCACCGTTCGCTTCGCGATGACCTATGTTGTGCGCGGGTTGCTGGCTCATAACCTCAAGCCACGTAACTGAAAATGCATAGCAAGGAGAGGGATGATGTCTGGGAACGATTGTAGGGACTTCTTTTGCCTGATGAAGCCCAACAGCCGTGAGGCTGCTGGGCTTCATTTGCCTAAGTGGCTCCATATCCTCTTTGCATGCTCCCTTTACTGGAGCCACGGACCCTCGGCGTCATATCAACCGCTCACCACGACCCGTTGTTGTACAAAGAATGCCGTAGTGTCCCGTCAGTGGCGGTGTAGACGACATCCACAAGGCCACCGGGCCTGCTCGCCGCATCTGGTGCATGGGCCAACTCACCGCCGAGCCACTGCCAGCCGGTCCAGCTAGCACCAGTCCAACTGTTGAGCCACAAGCTGTTGTCCGCGGTCCGGGCGAACACATCCAGCCGGTTCGCGCCTCGCGAAGCCACCGCAGGAGACGAGATGAATTGACCTCCCAGAGAAGCCCAGTTGGTCCACGCGGTTCCCGTCCAAGCCTTCTGAATGATAGAGTTGTCGTCCGCCGATCGGGCGAACACGTCGATGCGGCCAGAACCCCAGCTCACTGCTGCCGGGTCGCCTGCCAGGTTGCCGCCAAGCGAGCCCCACGCGCTCCACGCGCTTCCTGTCCAATATGCTTGGTACAACTGGTTGTCCGTACCCCGGATGAAAACGTCCATCCGGCTCGCGCCCCACGAGGCAGCAGCGGGTCCAGAGGCTGCGTTGCCTCCCATAGAAGCCCAGTTGGTCCAAGCAGTTCCAGTCCAGGTTTTCTGATAAATGGTGTTGTCCCCTCCCCGGACAAACACGTCCATGGTGCTAGAGGTTCGCCTCACTGCCGCCGGGTCCGAAGTCAGGGTTCCGCCGAGCGTGTCCCATGGGCCCCATGCGTTTCCGGTCCAATACTTTTGCCACAGCTGGTTGTCCGTGCCACGGGCGAATATGTCGATCCGGCCTGTGCCTTGAGTGATTATCGCCGGCCCGGAGGTGAAATTACCGCCTAGCGACTCCCAGTATACTCCGTACGTCTGCTGCGCTCCCAGTTGGTCCGTGGCGCTGAGGTTGCCGTTCCCGTTGTACTGCGGATTGCAGTAGTTCATCACCGAGGCCAGATCCCACGCCCCAATGGTCAAGTCACCATTGGCCCCCTGCCGGGGCTCAGTACAAGTGCCTGGAGTGTCCGGACGGTTTTGCTCATGGGCATAACCCATTGCGTGGCCGAACTCATGCACGGCGATGGTTTCGATGCAGTACTGGAGCGTGTTGCGGCAGCTCGGGCCCCAGTTGTTGAACGTGAAGTTCAGCACCATTCCCTGGGCTCTTCCATTGAGCGCGTTGCCCAGCGCCTTCACATGCGGGCCTTCGTCGCTGATGTTGATGCGGATGCCCGAGGCCCCCGCTGTGCAGGTTCCCCAGCCGGAGAAGCGGATACCGGAACGGGTCTCCCACGTACGAGCCACAGCGTCGCGTACCCACTGCCGCTGCGTGCCATCATTTGGCCCTGGATTCTCCCAGCATACAGGCACTGTCATTGGTCGCCACAGTCGTGCGGAGGCTACATAGAGTTCGGCCTCGCTGTTTCGCATTTCCTCTGCGGGCAACATTCCGGGGTCAGCAATTTCTGAGCCGTTGCCACAGCCGATCAGCGTTCCTAATCCCAATGCAGCGAGCAGCACCGCCTTCTGGCGGCATGCAATTTCAATCAACATGTTGTCTGTCTCCATGCTTCATTGCCAGGCCGGGCCGACTTGGTCCGTTTATTCTGACAAGGAAGTGGAGTGGCTCTTTTGCACAGTTAATTGTCAGACTGCTAGTGAATTGTGCGTGGCATGGCTGTTCTGGCTGGAGTGAAGGTTTCTTTGCTTGATGTGGCACGCACGGGAGTCACGGACCTTTGGAGGACAGAGGATGTAGTTAAGCAATGAACCACCAGAAGTCTTGCCCGCACGGGCCATTCCCAGAAGTCGCACGCATTTGCCGGGAGCACCCTTTGACCCGGTGGCGCTGTGACCGCAGAAGAGACTCAATCCGTGCAGCTTGTAGTCGGCTCCCTGCTTGGAACGGCCGGCGTCGGCGTCCTCGCCTGGGCCGCGAAGTCCCTCGTCGGGGAGATTCGCGCACTCGTTGAGAAGGTCGCGCGGCAGGACGAGCGCATCAATGCCGTGGCGGTGGAGCTGGGCGCGCTGCGTCGGTGGCGCGACGAGTTCGCCGTCGGCCTTCCCGCCCAGGTCCGGCAGACCGTGGAGCTGGAGCTTCTCCGCATGTCCCAGTCGGGCGGGCGGGGCTCGTGATGACCCATGCGAACTTCGAGCGGGTCGACCTTGACCTCGTCTATCCGTCGTTCGTCGTGGTGGCCCTGGAGGTCATCGCGCGCTGTGCGGCCCGGGGCGTTCGCTACGTCGCGACGCATGGCTTCCGTGACCTGACGGAACAGGCCGAGCTGCGTCGGTTGTACTTGGCGGGGAAGGGCGGCAAGGCGGCGCCCGCTGGCTTGTCCGCGCACAACTACGGCCTCGCCTTCGACTTTGTCTGTGACGCGAGCCCGCAACCTGGCGTTCAGCCGGATTGGTGCGAGTCGGCTTACCTCGTGCTGGGGGAGGAATCGGCGAAGGCGGGGCTCGTCTGGGGCGGCAGGTTCGGCGACTCCCCCCATGTGCAGTGGCCGGGCTACGTGAGCGCGCTTCAGCTCACGCCGCTTCGCACCCTGGTCCAACAGAGTTCCCTCGCCGGCGTGTGGGCTCGCCTCAATGCCGAGCGCCTGTCGCCGAAGTGGCGTGCAGCAAACCCGAAGCTCGCGGCCGAACTGGAGCGGCTGGGCTTCTAACCCGGAGGCAACATGGTTGACGTTGGTGTAGTCGGGCCGAACCCCGAGCAGTTCGAGGAGTTCGCGCGCCTTCTTCTCGATGCCGTGACGAGCCGGAACTACGCGCTGCTCGCCGCCCTGGTGGTGGTGGTGCTCGTCTACCTGCTGCGGAAGTTCGGTGGCGGGTTCATTCCGTTCTTCAATACCGACAGGGGCGGCGCGGTCCTCGTGCTGGGAGTCTCCCTCGCTGGAGCGGTAGCGAACGCGCTTGCTGCTGGGGCGCCGTTCTCGTTGGCGCTGATGCTGACGGCGCTGCAAGTCGCCCTGACGGCCGCTGGTGGCTTCACCATCATCAAGCGGATTCTATTCGGGAGCGCCGCCATTGCCCGCGCCGAACTGGCGGGCGCGATTGCCGCTGGGCAGGTCGCGGAGAAAGCCGCAGCGATTGCTGTGCTGGAGCAGCTCGACTCCCGGGGAGACAAGTGATGCTCGGCGCGCTCGTGCTGGTTGTGCTGCTCGCGCTTCCCGCGTCGGGCTCGGAGGTTGTCAGCGTCGAGCGCGCTCAGCTCTTCCCCGATGGAGGCGCGGTAGCCGTAGAGGTTGAGGGCGGCTGCTGGCTGTCGGAGCGCCGCTGCATTCGAACCGCGTCGGAGATTGAGCGGCTGCGCGCCGAGAACGAATCGTTACGCCAGCAGGTGGGGGACGTGTCCTTTTCGGTCGCCGTCGTGGCCCTGCTTGCCGGGCTTGGGGCCGGGTTCGCCGTTGCGAGGCTCGCGAACTGATAGCGGGCGGCTGTGGAATCGGCGCGGTCGGTCTGGGACCTTGCGACGCCGTGAACTACGTACTCACCGCAGCCGCTTGGCCGCCTTCATACAGAAGCGACAGTGAATGGTAAAGTGGGTCCGCCGAAGTGCCCGGGGCCCGTAGGGAGGGGACGGCCTGGCAGTCGCCGGTTGCGCTCTTCGGCGGTGCTCATCGGCGCGCTGCTCGCCGGGCTATCATGCTGCCCAGTCCTGGACGGCGTAGATGCCGGTGATGCAGTAGACCTTCAAGGTTTCCATGGTCTCGTAGGACCATAGAGATTGTCAGACTTGGCTGGTATGTGGCCTCTCGCTTGCCGATGTGCTGGCGGCTGACCCGGGGGCTACATGAGAGCTTTAGGAATTGCTGCACTATTGCTGCTTGCGAGCGGGTGCGCGTCGACTCGTGTCGTGCATCTGAACACTGGGCTCGGAGAGCCAATCGCCTTCACTCCAGTTGAGTCCGACCCTGTCGAGATAGGCAAAGACGAGTTCAAGCGTGCTGTCGCGCAGCTCGTGCTCGACTTGAGGCTCGACGTCGCCTTCAGGGAGGTTGAAGAGGACGGTCGCCGCTCGTTGCTCGCATCATCTGAGGGGCTCGTTGACGGCGCGCAAGGCAGGTCGGTCCCTTCGGCATACGAGCGCATTTGCCAGCGGCAGGACGAGCCCCATAGCTGTCTGAGCATGCTTTCCGGTGGGTTTTCGCTGGGGCCCTCAGAGCGGCGGATGCTCGCGCTCTACTTCGCGCTCGATACGGTGTGGTCCGGCGTCGAGGACGCGATTCGCGACATGGTGAACCCCGCCGCCCTGCGAGCGATGGTGACAAGCATGATTGGGGTGGCGCTCGTGATGTTGGTCGCGCCTGAGCCGATTACGAAGGTCATCGCGATTGCCCTGACGGCATCGCTGATTGCCTACCTTGGGACGGGGCCGGTGTGGAATCTCGGGCAGGGGTTTCTGCGCTTGCTCGACGAGTCCCGGGACGCAGCGGGTTTTGCGGACTTGGAGAGGGCCGGGCATCGCTTTGGGAAGGTGCTGGGGGACAACGGGGCCCGCGTCCTGGTGATCGTCGCGCTGTCCGCGCTGGGGGGGAAGAGTGCGATGGCGTCACAGGGACCGAAGATGCCGGGCTTCGCTCAGGCGGCTTCCCGAGCCCAACTGGAGGGCGGATTCCAGCTATCGGGCGCACTGGCCGGAGAGGTTCAGGCAATCTCTCTTTCATCGGCTGGGGTGCTGAACGTGACGCTCGCACCGACAGCAGTCGCCGCAGTCGCGATGGGCGCAGGTGAGGGCACTGGGGTTGCGGTGGGCGCTGTTAGGGGGATTCAGGGTGATCCCGAGGGCGAGATTCACCATATCTGCACTAACAAAAATGACAAATCTGACAGGACAGGTGGTCCGTGGACGCCACGCTTCAGGGAGATTTTCGACAAGGCGGGCATGAGTCTGAACGATCCAGCGAACCTAATTCGTATCAAGGGACATCAAGGCTCCCACCCTCGTGAGTACCATGAGATCGTGCATGGACGTCTCCTGGAGGTCGTGCAGGGGTGCCGAGGAGTGGCGATGTGCCGGAGGGCCTTGGAAAGAGAGCTTGCGGCTATCGCACGAGAGCTTGTAAGAGACGGGTCGAAGTTGCGCGGTCTCTTGAGGAAAGGTTCAGGAGAATAGAGAATGAAACGGCGCTTTTTTAATCTCAAGATGGATGTCTATGTAAAGGGACGTTGGTATCTGGCGGACCCAACCGAGCCGGACGGTCGTGAGATAGAGGATTTCTGGCGGTTCAGGCAGGGGAAGCCTGTCGAGGTAGGCAGGAGACTTCGGGTTCCGATCTCTCGGCCTGGAGAGTCGCTTGATATCGAGTTCGCAGGGGCGGGTGCGACCCCCATTCTAAGTGAACGTGCGGCATCTGTGTTTAGGCGCTTGGCGCCTGGAGATATTCAGCTCTTCCCCGTGGATGTGGAGGGCGATTCGAGGCCCTATTTTCTGCTTAATGTCGCACGTCAGATTTGCTGCATTGACGAGGCGGCGTCCGAAGAGGTTCAGGTCCGTACTGCGGAGGAGTTTGAGGACCGCGTTGGCGAATACCGGTCTGTGATCGGTTTGAGGATTGATAAGTCAAAAGTTGGGGATGCGCGAGTGTTTCGCACCTGGGGGTGGAGCCTGCCCATCATCGTCGACGAGGAGATCAAAGATGCCCTCGAAGCGAACGGTATCTTTGGCGGCAAGTTCGACGAGGTCTGAATCACCTCAACGCAGTCCCTGAATTCGCCCCCGGCTATGAAAGACCTGGGAGTATGACTCATGGAACGACGATTCTTCGGCCTCGACTTCGATGTGTGTGTGCCGGGGCGTTGGTATCTCTCCGAACCCACCAGTCCAGCGGGGCAGACGGTTCCAAATATCTGGGCGTTCGTCGAAGGAAGGCCAGTGGCCCCCCCTGAGTTGCTGCGAGTCCCATTGTCCCGACCGGGAAGGCCGCTCGACTTCGACAAGACGACCGTTGGAGGAACGCCGATTGTTGGCGCGCGTGTGGCCTACGTGTTCCGTGAGATGGCGCCCGATGACGTTCAGCTATTCCCCGTCGTGGTTGAGGGGCAACGCGAGCCGTAATA
Source organism: Myxococcus sp. CA005 (assembly GCF_006518205.1). Taxonomy (NCBI): domain Bacteria; kingdom Pseudomonadati; phylum Myxococcota; class Myxococcia; order Myxococcales; family Myxococcaceae; genus Myxococcus; species Myxococcus sp. CA005. The sequence continues at coordinate 6,830 of NZ_SRLV01000009.1, forward strand.
CCTGCTGAACGTAGCTCGCACCGTTCGCTGTATCGACGACGCGGCATGTGAAGAGGTTCAGCTCTTCACGGAAGAGGACGGAGAGCCGGAACGACTTGGCGAATACCGTTCCGTTTCGGGGCTGCGGATCGATAAGGCGAAGGTCCGCGACGCCCGCGTCTTCCGGCTCTGGGGCTATCACATCCCCATCATCGTCGACGAAGAGATCAAGGCTGCTCTCGAAGCGAACGGCATTGTCGGGGGCAAGTTCGAAGAGGTCTGAACGACCCCATCGCAGCCTTTGGACTCGCCCCGGCGCTACCTTGAACGACGCTGGGGCGAGCTGCTCTTAAGGGGGGCCATTGGAAGAGGACTGCTGCCCGTGGCAGGTAGAGGCTTCGCTAGATGGTCCCACTGCGCGCGGCTTCCTGGTGGTAGCTTCTGGCACTGGGAGGTCATGCGCCTTTGAGCCAACCGGTCAGATTGGCCCTTGCGCTCGTTCTCGCGTGGGGAGCTGCGACGCCAGCCATGGCGGCACAAGCGGAACGCGCGAAGCGGGACCGAGCGGTGTCCGTTGCAAACGGCCCTGCCGATTCACTTCCTGTCGTCCGGGTTGCGCACGGCACGCCGACGCTCTTCCTGTTCCCGGCTCCCATCAACCGTAAGACCCTTACCTTCGACGAGTCGCGGATTCGCGTTCTAGACGCCGGGGAGCGGTCGGTCATCGTTCAGCCGGTGGTCGACTTTTCCGAAGGCGAGCGCTACGAAGTTGGAGTCTTCTTCGCGGATGGTCGGGCGCCCGCGCGTGCTGCTTTCTCGCTGGTCACAGACCCGGCCGAAGTGGACATTCAAATCAACGTTCAGCGCCCGCAGTTGGCGGGTGCCGCATGCCCCGTTGATGAACCGCGAGCACCCCAGCCCGAAGACTTCGTGTTGCTGGGACTTGTCGATAAGGAAGGTGTCTCGGCTACGCCCGTCAAGGATTATAACGACGCAGGGCGAGGCTTTTTCGTGCAGTCAGCGATAGCCTATCGGGGGAAGGGATGGGCGCTGATAGATGCGAGAGTGATTAACTTTGCTGGGCAGTTGCCATGGCTTCCAAGGGTGGCGATGTTGACGGGCCGAGTTGGGTTGCCGCTCCGCGCCCGGATTGTGATGGTAGATACGACAGCGATCCAGCCAGGAGAGGAACGACAGGTGTTGGTGGTGGCTGACCTGCCGCAATTGCCTGCTAGCCCGGTTTTTACTTTGGAGTTGGTTGGGGATGGGCGCACGCTCAAGATTCCCAATGTGCGCTTTCTGAAGACGGCCTCTGGGGCAACCCCATGAAGGTGATTTCGCTATTTCCGCGTGCCGGGATGTTCGTTGATGGCTGGCGCGTCATTAAAGAGATTGGGAATGGTGGTTTTGCCGTCGTTTTCCTCGTTGAGAAGAACGGCCGCAGGAGCGCGCTCAAGCTGGCTCGTCACCGGGATTCAAGCGGGGACGACAAGCAAACTCATGCAAGGACGCTCCGGGAGCTTTCGGCACTTTTACTCCTGGGCCATCCGAACATCGTCAAGCATCGCGGGTATGGGTACTCCGAGCATGGGAATGTCTATCTCGCGCTTGAGTACATTGATGGTTGGACGCTAGCGGAGTGGGCGGAGCGGAAACACCCAACGGTGCGGGAGGTCTTGCAGGTTTTCGACAAGCTCTGCTCTGCACTGTCATACATGCACAGTCGCGGCGTCCTGCATCGGGATTTGAAGCTATCCAACGTTCTGATTCGAAAGAGCGATGGAGAGCCAATCATCATCGACTTTAGCTGTGCGAACTACTCATTGGCCGAAGAGCTTACGGATGCTGGCTTGCCCCCGGGCACGGACCGTTTTCGCGCGCCTGAGCAATTCAAATGGCTCCGGGAGCACAAGGCAGAGCACCGCGCGAAGTACGCATTTCGTGTCGCGGACGAGATCTTCGCGGTCGGAGCGATGCTCTATGAGCTGCTGACAGACCCCCGCCCGACCGAGATTCAAGCGCGCTTTTCGCTCAACAGTACGGTCATATTGCCCCCACCCGCGCGTGCGTTGAACGGACGCGTGCCGGAAGCGTTAAATGACCTCGTGGCGAGCATCCTGTCGCGGGAGCCTGCAAAGCGCCCCGTCGATACCGAGGCGCTACGTCGCGAACTGGGCGAACTCCTGGCCTATTCGAGCGCGGAGTACCTGTCCCCGGTGCATCCACCATCTGAGCAGAGGCAGGGGGGAACATCGGAACAGCAGACGCCCGCAGTTGCGAACTCAAGCCTTCCTGGGGGGCCTACGCATACCGTCCGGGGATGGCGCGGGCTCGTGGGGGGCCTCGCTGCCCTCATCGCGCTTGTCATGGCCGGGAGCTTCTGGCTCAGCCGGGGGGAACCGCCGCAGCCACGAGAGCCGCAGGTTGCCAGTGCGCCACCTCCTCCCAGTTCCCCACATTCCGCGCCGCTCGTATCGGCCGCCCCTGCTATGTCACCACCTAGCCCTCCGCCTGTGCTGCTGACGGGCCCTGAGACTGCCGCTCCGAAGGAAGGTTCAACCGTGAAGACGACTCCGTCACCCAAGGCCCCGACCCAAGGACGCCCGTCGGGCGGGAGGACGAAGGCCACCGCTGTTGCCGACTGCGCGACGATGACGCTCGTCGCGGCGCTCGCGGCAGGCTGCCCCGGGGCTCAGATTCGGCCCGAGTCGTTCACCTGCCCGTCTGGTGCGGAAGAGACGATGCGGGAAGACCTTCGCTGGGAGATTAACGAGCCATTCCGCCTCACTCTCGATAGTCGCCAGGGCCCATTCGAACAAGTTTGGTTCACCGCAGGGGCTGACGTGGTGGGGGTTGTTCCCAAGGGAGTTGAACGACGGCAACGAGCAGTCGCGCCGCCCGGGACAATCTTCTACGGGAAGGCGTATTTCCTCTCTGACCGCATGGGGCGCTCGGAGGGGCCTGCGCTAGTCATCCGCTACGACCGTGTGAAGCTGCCGGGACAGGACGAACGCCCCGTCTGCTTCGTGGTCGAGAAGCCTGCCGATGGCTACGAAGACGGCCGAGTGAAGGCGTTCAACACCGGAGGCGGTTACGTCGTGGACCGCTGGCCATGAGAGCCCCGAAAGGACGTAGCAGGTAGGAGGCCGAAATTGGGCCGACCAAGCCGTTTTGTCCTCATGACCTGTGAAGGCGTTCCCTCGGCTGGATGCGGCAGGTAGCTTCTTTCGCCGCGTTGGTCGCGAGTCTGCGCACGAGGGGAAACGGCATGTCGAAAGCAATCGAGTTCAAGATCCCGCCAGGGGCGATTCTCTTCTCGGCGGATGGCGTCGGCTACGAGTTCCGCGAGGACTTGGGGCCGACGAACCATGGGATGTCCCTCTTCGTGGCTCGGCTGCGAACCGCGTCGGGGGAGCCTCGTGGAAAGGTGCTGCTCAAGGCGGTTCCTGCGCCATCGGAGAAGGAAGGGGGGCGGGTTCGGCGGGCGCGAGCAAAGCTGGATGAGCAGGTTCGTCTTGCCGCCTCTCTTTCTCATCCCGCGATCCTCAAGGTCCATGGGCTCCATAAGGTTGAGGGCTACTGGTACGTCAGCGCCGAGCATCCATCCGGGAATTCGCTGAACGAACTGCTGACGCTTGTTGTCGAGTGCCGTCGATGGTTCTCGCCCCTCTTCGTGATGTTCGTAGGCTCGCAGGTGGCGGCAGCTCTAGAGCACGCGCACACGGCGAAGGATGCCAGCGGGCGCCCCTTGAACATCGTTCACCGAGCTATCGATGTCGCGCACATCTTTATCGACTGGGACGGGACGGTTCGGCTCGGCGACTTCGGTCTCGCGCTGTCCAACTTGCCGGGGCGCGTGGCTTCCTCGGTTCGCAGCCCGCGAGGGGACTACTTCTATTCGTCGCCTGAGATGCTGCTTGGCGGGCCCGTTGACGCGCGCTCGGACCTCTTCATGTTGGGGGTGGTGCTGCTCGAAATGGCGACGGGGAAGAATCTGCTCTTCTGCCCGGATGCCATCACGCCCGAGGTCATGGGCTCGTTGTCCGTGAAGCGGCGTCGGCGAGTCGTTCAGGCAATCAAGCGGGCCACGCTGGCCGGGGCGTCATCCATGGTAGAGGACGCGATTTGGCGTGCCGCGACGCTGGCGGATGCTGACGTGGACGCGATGACGGAGGGGCTTCCCCAGGGGCTTCGCGTAACGCTGAACCGGCTTCTTCGGGTCTCCCCCCGCGAGCGCTACCAGTCTGCCGGTGAGCTGGCCGCAGACCTGGCTGCCTGGATTGGGGGCACCTTCACGAAGACTGATGCCGCTGCGGAACTCAGGGCACGTGCAGCTCAGGCAGAAGAGGCGCTGGATGCGATGGGGCTCACGCCGCCTCGCGGTCGCGGCAAGCGCAAGTCGGATGATGTGACGACGGCGTGACCGACTGGGGGCGGCATTTGGGCCGTTTCCATGTTGCACGTATGTCGCATGAGGCTGCGGAATCGGCCGGTACAGGGTGGGACAGCAGGGCACGAGACGGGAAGTCGAAGCTGAGTCATTCCGGGTGGTTGCGAAGTAAGGGCGCGATTCTGCTGGGAGTTTCGCAACGCCCGGCGCGAGTTCGATCCCCGGCTCGTGCATGGACTCCGGGCGGCTCCCGGAGGAGGCTCGGGGGACGCACACCCGGTTTCCGGCAAGGTCTTCATGAACGCCACCTCGCGCCGCCGTTTCCTCCTTCAGTCGGGTCTTCTCGTGGCCGCCTCGGCCATCGGGTGTCGGCGCTCGGATGCTCCCGCGGTCATCCTGAAGTCGCAGCGCAACGTAATGCAGACGCTTGAGGGCATCCCCGCGACGGACGGAGCCGGCGTTCGCTTGACGCGGGTCATCGGGCAGCCCTCGCTGCGGAACCTCGACCCGTTCCTCATGCTCGACCGGTTCCACTCCGATGACCCCGGCGCCTACATCAACGGCTTCCCGAATCACCCCCACCGGGGCTTCGAGACCGTCACGGTCATGCTCGATGGGCGAATGCGCCACCGGGACAGCCGTGGCAACAGCGGGCTCATCGCCGGAGGTGGCTCGCAGTGGATGACCGCGGGCCGTGGCCTCATCCACTCGGAGATGCCGGAGCAGGTGCAGGGGTTGATGTCCGGCTTCCAGCTCTGGCTCAACCTCCCCGCGAAGGAGAAGATGTGCCCGCCGGCCTACCAGGACCACACGCCAGCGCAACTCGCGGAGGAGCGCCTGTCTCCCTCGGGGAGCCGCGCGCGTGTCATCGCGGGCCACATGAACGGGCTCCAGGGCCCCGTGCGTGAGCGCCCCACGCAGCCGCTCTTGCTGACCCTGGCGCTCGAGGACGACCGTCCTTTCGAACTCGACACACCGTCGGACCACACTGCCTTCGCCTTCGTGTCCACGGGCGAGGTCGACCTGGGTCCTGAAGACACGTCGAAGCCGGTGCGCGAGGGCTCGCTGGCATTGCTCGGCCCGGGGAGTCGGCTTCGCGTGCGCGCGAGGAATCGCCGGAGCGAGTTGCTCATCGCCGCGGCGATGCCCCTGCGTGAGCCCATCGTCCAGTACGGCCCGTTCGTCATGAACACCCGCGAGGAGATCCAGCAGGCCTTTGACGACTATCGCGCGGGCGTGCTCGACCAGGGGTGATGGTCGTCAATCCACGGCCGACCGGCCACAGAAGTCCAGCACCTCCTCGAAGGGCCAGCCCTCCAGTGCGCCAAACAACTTGTGGCCGCCGAGCTTCGCCCGCGTGAGGGCGGGGCTGCTCAATCCGCAGAGGAACCTCGCGGCCTGCCTCGGGTGCCCGAGCGACTCGGGATGTTTCGCGGCCAGGGCTCGGAAGCCCGCCGCGTCGAGGCCCGCGGGCAGTGCCGGCCTCTGGCGCACCGCGGGAAGCACCTGGGCCGCCCCGGTCCGGCAGAAGGTGCAGTGCCCACACGGCTGCTCCCGCCGCTGACCGAAGTGGGCGACCAGCGCATTGCTCTGGCACCCCGCATGGGTGACGAGCTTCAGTACGTCCCGGACACGCGTGACCTCCTGGGCCTCGCGCTGCTGAAACCGCTGATGGAGGAGTGCGGTGAGCGCTGCTGCGTCCTCCTGGGGGCGCAGCCGTGTGAAGCGCTGACGCGGCTCGGAGACCTGGAGCAACACGAGCCCTTGCTCCTCGAGATATTCGATGGCCCGGACCACGCGCTCGCGGGGCTGCCGAAGCGAACTCGCCACCTCGGCCGGGTCGAGCGAGTACCAGGTGCGTCCCTTCTTCGCCTGGGAAAACACGTCGCGCAGGAACTGCACCCGTTCTCCTTGGAAGCGCCCCACGAGCGCGTCAATGGGCATGAGCGGCTGCACCTTGTAGCCCGCGTAGTACGGCGTGCCTTGCCTCAACACGCCTTCGAGCTCCAGGTACGTCAGCGCCGTGCGCAGCACGAGCGGCCGCACATCATGCCGGGTGGACAGAGCGAACATGTCGACGCTCAGTTCGGGACCCAGGCCGAGCAACTCGGTCACCAGACTTTGAATTGCTTCCCGCGTGGGTGTGTCCCCGAGCGCGAAGTTCTCCAGGCTGGGGACGTCGTCCGGACACGCGAAGAGCTCCACCACCGATGGCGCTCCATCGCGCCCGGCTCGGCCGATTTCCTGGCTGTAGCTCTCCAGTCCCTTGGGCAGGTTGTAGTGATACACGGCCCGTACATCCGCCTTGTCGATGCCCATCCCGAACGCGATGGTCGCCACGACGATGCCATTCGCGGAGGCCATCCAGGATTCCTGCACCCGCTCACGGACCTCGGGCTCCAGGCCCGCGTGGTAGGCGCTGGCGGGGAGACCTTCCGTGGCGAGGAACGCGGCCACTCGCTCGGCGGTCTTCTGCTGCGTGACGTAGACGATGGTGGGGCCAGGCGCTCGGGAACCGAGCCGCCCCAGGAGGAAGGCGTCGCGGGCCTCGGCGTGAACCGGGGTCGTCTCCAGCGTGAGGTTCTGCCGGTAGAAACCCGTGACGACCGCGTTCTCCTCGGGGATGCCGAAGCCCTGGCAGATGTCTCGCACGACGGAGGGTGTCGCCGTGGCGGTGAGTGCGAGGATTCGCTCTGCCGACAGATCCCGCGCGGCCTTCGCCAGCTTCAGATAGTCCGGTCGGAAGTTGTGGCCCCATTCCGAGACACAGTGCGCCTCATCCACCGCGAACAAGGAAATGCGCAGCTCGCGGAGCAGGGCGGTGAAGCGCTCGTTGTTGAAGCGCTCGGGCGCCACGTACAAGAGCTTGAGCGAACCATCGCGCAGCGCCTGCGTGACTTCGCGTGAGTCGTCCACCGACAGCGAGGCGTCCAGCCGCGCGGCACGAATGCCCTGTCGGGCCAGGGCGTCAATCTGGTCCTTCATCAGCGCGATCAGCGGGGAGACCACTACCGTGATGCCCTCCAGCAGCAGCGCCGGAAGCTGATAGCAGAGCGACTTTCCGCCACCTGTGGGGAACACCGCGAGCGCCGCGGCGTTCGGACCGAGCAGCGCATCGAGGACCTCACGCTGGCCAGGGCGGAAGTCCGTCAGTCCGAACCGCTCGCGCAGAACGGTATCGAGTGAGCTGTGTCGTGCGCCATCTGCCCTATCCATGAAGCTCCTCCAACTCGCGAACTCCGGCAACCCACGCCCTCCATGGGCCCTGACCAGCGACTCCGTCCCTGCTCACCGAGGGAAGAGCGTAGCCACGAAGTCCACGAAGACGCGAACGATGCGTGCTGCTGAATTGGCCACCATCGCCCATGCGGTATCGCCGGCTCGGGGATAGGCTGCGGCGCCATGACCTACCAACGCAATCCCGTGAAGGCGCCCCGTGTGTCGGGCCTGGCGCTCAAGGCTTTCGTGAACGCGCTCGAGAGCGGCGTCGGGTCGGTGATGCTGGACAAGCTGACGCGGGACAGCGGCATCGAGCGATGGCGTGAGCTCCCGGCGGGGGACGCGCCGCCGCTCCAGTTTCCGTTGGCCCAGGGAACTGCCGCCACGGAGTCGCAGACACCCACGGAGCAGGCCGCGCGCGCCATCGCCGCGTCCGCCAGTCCACCGGAGCGTGAGAGCGTTGCGGCCTATGTCCGCGCCTACCGCGAGGGCGCCACGGACCCGGTGGCCGTGGTGAATCGAATTCATGAATCCATTGCCCGGATGGACAGTGGGAAGCAGCGCCTGGGCTTGTTCATCGCCCGCAAGCCGGACGACGTGCACCGGGCCGCGGAGGCTTCCTCCGAGCGGCTGCGCGAGGGCCGTCCGCTGAGCGTGCTCGACGGGATTCCCGTCGTGCTGAAGGACGAGGTCGACCTGGCCGGGTTCCCCACCACGCTGGGCACGCGGTTTCGCACGCAGGTGGCCGCCGCGGACTCGACGGTGGCGGCCCGGCTCAAGGCCGCGGGCGCCATCATCCTCGGCAAGGCCAACATGAATGAGATTGGCATCAACCCCATCGGGTTGAATCCCCATCACGGCGCCGCTCGCAACCCCTGGGACACGGGCCGCATCACCGGTGGCAGTTCCAGTGCCTCCGCCGCCGCCGTGGCCGCCGGCCTGTGCCCCTTGAGCATCGGTGCCGACGGCGGCGGTTCCATCCGCATCCCCGCGGCCCTTTGCGGCATCGTGGGCCTCAAGGCGACGTGGGGCCGCATCCCGGAGACGGGCGTACCGCCGCTGTGCTGGAACGTGGGCCACGTGGGGCCCATGGGCCTCACCGTGGACGATGTCGCCGCGGCGTATGCGGTGCTCGCGGGGCCGGATGGGCATGACCTCGTCTCGCAGGGGCAGTCACCGCATCACCTGTCTGGCTACGAGGATGAAGGCCTGAGCGGCGTGCGGCTGGGCATCTGCTGGGACTACTTCGAGGACGCCGACGCGGACGTCGTCGCCCGCTGCAAGGAGGCCGTGGCCGCGCTGTCGGCCGCGGGCGCGCGCGTGGTGGAGATTCCGCCTCCCGACCTCAACACCGTGCTGTGGACGCACAGTTGCATCATCCTGAGCGAGATGTCGGAGGTGATGCTCCCCCACGTGAAGGCGCATCCGTCGGAGTTCGGGCTCGACACGCGCACCAACCTGGCCATTGGCCGGCACTTCCGGGCCACGGACCTGGTGCATGCCCTGCGGCACCGGCACCGCCTGACGCGTGAGCTGCTGGCGCAGATGGCGGGCGTGGACGTCCTCGTCACGCCCACGACGGCCACCACGGCGCCCCTCATTCCGGAGGCAGCGCTTCCGGATGGCGAGTCGAACCTGCCTGTCGTCGATGCCCTGATGCGCTTCGTGCGCCTGGCCAACCTGACGGGCTTCCCCTCGCTGTCGGTGCCAGCCGGCTTCGATGAAGAGGGGCTCCCGGTGGGTGTCCAGCTCACAGGTCGCCCCTATGAGGAGCACCTGCTGCTGCGCCTGGGCCGCGTGGTGGAGCAGGCCTCCGAGTACCGCGTCCCGCCTGTTCATCTGCGCGCACTTCGGTGAGCCGCGGTGGATTGAAGGGCTGAAAAACGAGTAAACCGTGTAAGTGTGGCCCCGCGTGCTCGCGGGGCCACCCACGGGCCACGCACTCGACACAGCCCGCGTCACTCCGGGCGCCGCTCCCTGGCGTCCTCGCGCGGGCGGGAGGAATGGCTTCGTGCAACCCAGTAACTCCGCCGGTTCGCCGTTTCGTCGCTTCACCGCTCCGGCCGCGCTGATGCTCGCGGCGGCCCTCACGACTGCCTGTGGTCCCTCGGAGCCACCCGCCCCGGCGGAGGCCGAGGCGCTCGGCAGTCGCACCGACGCGCTGACCGAGCTCGTCTCCAATGGCACCTTCAACGGCGGCACCGTGTCGCCCTGGTGGAGCGGCCCCAATACGCAGTCCCGCGTGGAGAACGCCCGCCTGCGCGTGGATGTGGGGGGCGGGACGGCCAACCCCTGGGACGCGCTGATTGGCCAGGATGACATTCCGCTGGTGAATGGCCGGGCGTACACGCTGTCCTTCACCGCTTCTGCTTCAGTGTCGACGACGGTCCGTGTGACGGTGCAGTTGGAGAGCGCGCCGTACACCGCGCCGCTGGACCGGCAGATTACGTTGGACGGCACGTCACGGCGCTTCACGTTCCCCTTCACGTCGACGCTGGCCACGCAGGCAGGACAGGTCACCTTCCAGATGGGAGGCCGCGCGACGGGGTTCAGCGCGTTCATCGATGACATCTCGCTCACCACGGAGGACGGCGGCGGAGGCGGCGGGCCGCTGTCGATGACGAACGGCTTCTACATCGACCCGAACTCCAACCCCGCCAACTGGGTCCGGGCCAACAGCGGGGACTCGCGCGCTGCGCGCATCCAGTCCTCCGTCGCGAACAACCTGGCCGCACGTTGGTTCGCCGCTTGGAGCGGAGACATCACCACGGCGGTGTCCAGCTTCGTCTCGGCCGCGGACGCGGCGGACAAGCTGCCGGTGCTGGTGGCGTACAACATCCCTGGCCGGGACTGCGGAAGCCACTCGGGCGGAGGCGCGGGGTCGCCAGAGGCGTACCGGACGTGGATTTCGTCCTTCGCCGCCGCCATTGGCAACCGTCCCGCCGTCGTCATCATCGAGCCGGACGCCGTCGCCCAGCTCGACTGCCTGGCGAACGACGCCGAGCGTCAGACGCGCATCAGCCTCATTCGCTACGCCACCGAGCAGTTCCGGGATCGCGCGCCGAACACGTGGGCCTACCTGGACGCGGGCAACGCCTTGTGGATCAACGCGGACACCATGGCCCAGCGGCTGGAGAACATGGGCGTGCGCAACGTGCGTGGCTTCGCGCTCAACGTGTCGAACTTCTACACCACCGCGCAGTCGGCCTCGTACGCGGGCTCCGTCAACAGCTCGCTGAGCAGCCGGTACGGCTACACCAAGCCCTTCGTGGTGGACACCAGCCGTAACGGCAATGGCTCCAACGGTGAGTGGTGCAACCCCGCCGGCCGGAAGATTGGCACGACGAACCAGGTGGGCGTGGGCGGCGCGGAGATGACCCTGTGGATCAAGGTCCCCGGGGACTCCGATGGCCAGTGCGGCGTCGCGCCCAACACACCCGCAGGCACGTTCGTGCCGGACGTGGCCCTGCGGATGATTGACGGCCTCTGAGCGACGCACGGGGCGCCGCACGGACGTCAGTGCGGCGCCACCACCTCGGTGGAGGACACCGTCGTGGTGCGCGACACCTTGGGGAAGAACAGCCCTGCGGCGAAGGCGGCCACGGTGAAGGCGCAGATCAGCCAGAAGTTGATGCTCAGCCCGGTGCCCAGCGCGCCGCTCAGCGTCGCCAGCAGATCCGCGGGCAAGTCCTGGCCGTGGTCGGGGCTCATCAAGGCGTTGGCCGCCGAAATCGGCACCGTCGGGTCCTTGAGGAGCTGCGACACCATGACGCCGCCCATCAGCCCCACGCCAATGGCGCCGCCGATGGTGCGGAAGAACATGTTGCTGGCGGTGGCCACTCCGCGCAGCTCCCAGCCCACGCTGGTCTGCACGGCGATGAGCAGCGCGGTGGACGCGAAGCCCATGCCGATGCCGAACAGGCCCATGGCCACCTCCGGCAGCAGCCTGGGCGCCTGGGGCCCCAGGAGCAGCGCCATCAGCGACGTGCCCACCACCGTCAATCCCAGCCCGCCCACGATGAGGGGGCGGAAGCCCGTCTTGAGCAGCAGCTTCCCGGCCACGAGGGCCGCCAGCGGCCAGCCGACAATCATCGGCGTAATCATCCCGCCGGCCTCGGTGGGCGTTCCGCCCAGGACGCCCTGGACGAAGAGCGGAACGTAGGTGGTGGCCCCGAACATCGCCGCGGAGAAGAGCGCTCCCGCGATGGAGGAGATGACGATGGCCGGCACCTTGAAGATGGACATGGGGATGATGGGCTCGGCCACCTTGCGCTCCACCGCGACGAAGGCCGCGAGCAGCACGGCCGCCACGGGCAAGCCCCACAGATTCACGCCCACACCTTGCACGCCGACGAGCAGCGCCACCACCCAGCCGGTGAGCAGCGCGGCGCCCGCGTAGTCCAGCTTCTGGGGCTTCCGCTCCACGCGCTCATGGAAGTAGCTCAGGAGCAGGACGAGGCAGCCCACGCCCACCGGGACGTTGATGAAGAAGACCCAGTGCCACGTGAGGTACTTCACGAGGAAGCCACCGGTGATGGGCCCGATCAGTCCCGCGATGCCCCACACCGCGCTGAACGCGCCCTGGACCTTCGCGCGCTCCTCCAGCGTGTAGATGTCCCCGATGACGGTGAGCGCCACCGGCTGCATGGCGCCCGCGCCCAGGCCCTGGAGCGTCCGGAAGCCGATCAACATGGCCATGGACGTGGACAGGCCACTGGCGATGGAGCCCACGAGGAACAGCACGATGCCGAACACGAGCACGGGCTTGCGGCCGTAGAGGTCCGCCAGCTTCCCGTAGATGGGCACGGTGATGGTGGAGGACAACATGTACGCGGTGAAGACCCACGCGTAGTGCTGGATGCCGCCCAACTCGCCCACCACCGTGGGCATGGCCGTGGAAACGACAGTGGCTTCCAAGGCGGCCATGAAGAGGCTCAAGGCCAGGGCCAAGGTGGTGAGGGGACGATGAGTGGTTCGCATGAAGACGCCGACGCGGGAGAGGCCCTCCTTAACGGCTGCGGGCGGGGGTCGCCAGCAACAAGCGGCCTCGCGCCCCGGGTGGTCACTCAGCGTGCGGGCGCACACGGACTCGGAAACGAACGAAGGGCCAACCCCCACGTGCGTGGGAGCTGGCCCTGGGGGCTTCACCCGTCGATTCGGGATTACAGGCCGCGCATCAGCTGGGCCTGGGCGAAGGCCGCCATCTGCTGGGCGTTGAAGCGGCCCTCGGCGATGTCGCCCACCGTCTTCGCGCCCGTGCGGACCGTCTCCACCATGTCCGCCAGCTTGCCCACGGTGCCGGCCTTGCCGAACATCGAGGCAACGCCACCCAGCGGACCGCCGGCGACCATGGCCAGCCCGTTGTCGATGAACTTGTCGACGAACGGCTTGGCGAGCTGGCCGATGCCGAAGGGCATCTTGTCCAGCAGGCCGCCAATCATGCTCTTGAGGGGGCCGGTGATGGCGCTCATCGCCTTGTCGACGAGGCCGGATACCTGGCTCAGCGCGCTGCCAATCTTGCCGGCGATGCCGCCGATGCTGTTCGCCAGGCCGCCTACCGCCTTGCCGATGCCGCCCAGCGCCTTGCCGATACCGCCCAGCGCGCCCGCGATACCGCCCGCCGCCTTGCCCGCCGCGTTGGCCGCACCTGCAGCGGCGCTCCGGCCAGCATTGCTCGCGCCATTCGAGCCACGGCTACCGTTCGAACCACCTGCGCCGCCAACGGACATGGGGGAAACCTCTATGAAAGGGGGTGAATGTACGGATTGTCGGGGAGCGTGGGAGAAAGTTGCGTCAAATCCGCCTAAACGCGATCAGGCCCGCCCTTGGGGACGTGCTGGCGGAGCTTCTGGCTGGTCTCCTCGTCCACCTTCACGGGCTCCTGGCCCTCATCCCCCCGGAGTGACGGCTTGTTCGCGTCGTCCTGCTTCCCTTCGAAGCCGCTGTAATAGGACTTGGGCGGGCCAATGCCCAGCTCGCCATTGGCGGCGGCGATGAAGAAGTTGGCGACGTCCTGGGTGGTCGGCGGGTTGTAGCCGGCGGCGCGCAGCTCCTCGTCCGGCGCAACGATGAGCGTTGGCTCCTTGTCCGGGTTCTGGGCGTAGTCGAGGACCAGCTCGACGTAGGCCTCCAGCTCCATATCCAGGGACTTCGCGATGCGCTGGGTGTCTGGGTCCGCGAGCAGTTCGGCGCGGACGTTCTCCACGGGGCGCTTCAGGCGGGGCTTCTGCTCGGACATGTCGGGGACTCCCGGAGGGCATAGAAAAACGGCTCTTCCGGCAGGTTAGCGTCCCCTGCAACGGTGGGCCACCTTGGACGCCCGGCCCTGCCCTGGGGCCGAGGTGAGGCGCACCGGCCGTCCCTAGCGTTGGCATTGAACCGTCGTTCGGGGGACCCGAAACCATGGCCAATGTCTGCGACCTCTGCCACCAGCGCCCGGCGACCACCCGAGTCACCCGCGTCATGGGGAACCGGCGGACCACCGAGTCCCTGTGTGACGTCTGTAGCAGCCAGCGCTCGCGCTTCGGCCGCATGGGCCTGGGCACGTCGCTCTTCGACCAGTTCTTCAGTGACTTCGGAGACGAGGACTTCGGGGGGCTGTCGCGTTCACTCCAGCAGCCGGTGGAGCGCTACGACATCACCGAGGCCTTCTCCGATGAGACGCGGCGCGTATTGGAAGCGGCCTTCGAGGCGGCGCGAAGCGCGGGGGCGGCTTCCATCGACACGGAGCACCTGCTGGTGGCGCTCGCGAAGGACCCGCTGGGCCGGACCGCGCTCAGCCGCATGAAGCTGGACCCGGCCCGCGTCGCCGAGCGCGCCGAGTCCGAGATGCGCCGTGGGAAGCGCCCCATGGAGCGTCCCGAGCTGTCGCCGCATGCGAAGCGCGCCCTGGAACTCGCGTACCAGGAGGCCTACGAGCTGGGACATTCCTATGTGGGGCCCGAACACGTGCTGCTGGGGTTGCTGCACGAAGGGGAAGGCCTGGCGTCGGAGATTCTGCGCGAGCAAGGGGCCCAGCACGGCAAGGCGCGCGCGGCCGTCGCGGAAGCGCTGGCACCTTCATCCGAGGCACGCCGGTCGCCCACGCCCACGCTGGACGAGTACTGCCGCGACCTGACGAGCCTGGCCTCGGAAGGGAAGCTGGACCCGGTGGTGGGGCGGGCCAACGAAATCGAGACCACGCTCGAAATCCTCTCGCGTCGTACGAAGAACAACCCCGTGCTCATTGGTGAGCCGGGCGTGGGCAAGACGGCCATCGTGGAGGGCATTGCCCAGCGCATCATCTCCGCCGCGGTCCCGGACACGCTGCGCGACAAACGCGTGCTGCAACTGGACCTGTCCGGCCTGCTCGCGGGCAGCAAGTACCGCGGTGAGTTCGAGGAGCGGCTGAAGAAGGTCATGGACGAGGTGAAGTCGCACAGCGAGGACATCGTCCTCTTCATCGACGAGATTCACACCATCGTCGGGGCGGGCGCGGCGGAGGGGGCCATGGATGCGGGCAACATGCTCAAGCCATCCCTGGCGCGCGGCGAGCTGCACGTCATCGGCGCGACGACGTTGGATGAATACCGCAAGCGCATCGAGAAGGATGCTGCGCTCGAACGCCGCTTCCAGCCCGTGGTCGTCCCGGAGCCGACGGCCGAGCAGGCCATTGAGATTCTGCGAGGCCTCAAGGACCGCTACGAGTCCCACCACCGCGTGCGCATCGCGGACGAGGCGCTGGTGGCGGCGGTGGAGCTGTCGGACCGTTACGTCACAGGGCGCTTCCTGCCGGACAAGGCCATCGACCTGGTGGACCAGGCGGCGGCCCGCGTGCGCTTGCGGCTCACGCTGCCACCGGAGCGACTGGTGAATGCCGAGCATGAGGTGGTGAAGGTGAAGCGCTCGCTCGACGAGGCTCGCGGCCGGAAGGCGGGGCCGCGCATCCAGGAGCTGGAGTCGAAGCTGAACGCCGCCGAGCGCGAGGTCCAGAGCGCGCAGAAGGAGCGCCGCACGCAGAAGTCCGGTGAGACGCCGGAGGTCCGCGCCGAGGACGTGGCGGAGGTGCTGTCGCGCATGACGGGCATCCCCGTGACGCAGATGACGGAGGACGAGCGCAAGAAGCTGCTGGAGCTGGAGTCGCGGCTGCACGAGCGCGTCATCGGTCAGGACGAGGCCATCCGCGTGTTGTCCCAGGCCATCCGGCGGGCGAGGGCGGGGCTCAAGGACGAGTCGCGCCCCATCGGCTCCTTCCTCTTCCTGGGCCCCACGGGCGTGGGCAAGACGGAGTTGGCGAAGACGCTGGCGGAGCTGCTCTTCGGTGACGAGAAGGCGCTCATCCGCTTCGACATGAGTGAGTACATGGAGAAGCACACCGTGAGCCGGCTGGTGGGCGCGCCGCCGGGCTATGTCGGCTACGAGGAGGGCGGGCAGCTCACCGAGGCCGTGCGGCGGCGGCCCTACTCCGTGCTCCTCTTCGACGAGGTGGAGAAGGCCCACCCCGACGTGTTCCACATGCTGCTCCAGGTGCTGGATGACGGGCGGCTCACGGACGCGCAGGGCACGGTGGTGAACTTCAAGAACACCGTCATCATCGGCACCAGCAACCTGGGCTCGCACCTCATCCAGGAGTCCACCGCGCGCAAGGAACCGCAGGAGCGCATGCGGGAGCGCGTCATGGGCGTGCTCAAGGGGCACTTCCCGCCCGAGTTCCTCAACCGCATCGACGAGACGGTGGTCTTCGAGCCGCTCAACCGCGCGCAGCTGCGCGCCATCGTGGACCTGATGCTGGAGAAGACGCGCCGCCTGCTGCACGGCCAGGGCATTGACCTGGAGGTGACGCCCGCGGCGCTGGAAGCGCTGGTGGACAAGGGATGGGACCCAACCTTCGGCGCGCGTCCGCTGCGGCGTGAAATCCAGCGCGCCATCGAGGCGCCACTCGCGGAGAAGCTCATCTCGGGCGACATCCATGAGAACAGCCGCGTGAGAGCGGACTTCAAGGACGGAAAATTCCGGTTCGACGAAGTGGAGGCCGCTGAGGCGGAAGTCGCGCAGGCTGAAGCGAGTGCCGTTCACTGAACCGTCACGTGTGGGGTCATCCTGGCCCCCGAACATTCGCCTTGTAGTTGGTACGGACATGCCGGAGCCTTGGCGTGATGCAGCCATCTCTTCCGGTCATGGCCTCGCTCTCCGCCCTCCTGCTGGCGGGAGGGTGCAAGCGGGAGCCCGATGCCGCGGCGGCGCAGATTCCCGCGCTGCCCGAGGTTGCCCCCAACGCGTTGCGACCCGTGGAAGCCTTCGCGGCCATCCTGGACCGGAAGGAGCGCTCCCGCGCGCTCTTCCTGGAGGCCAGTCGCGTCTTCTTCCACCCGCGGTGCGCGAACTGTCACCCGGCGGGTGACAGCCCGCTGCAAGGTGACGACGGCCAGCTTCATGACCCGCCCGTGGTGCGCGGCCCCGAGGACCAGGGCGTGGTGGGCATGGAGTGCATCAGCTGCCATCAGGACAAGAATCAGGACCTGGCACGCGTGCCCGGCGCGCCGAAGTGGCATGTCGCCCCCATCGAAATGGCGTGGGTGGGGAAGAGCCCTCGTGAGGTGTGCGAGCAGCTCAAGGACACGAAGCGCAACGGCGGCAAGACGCCCGAGCAGATGATTGAACACAACGCCCACGACGCATTGGTGGCCTGGGGATGGAACCCGGGCTCGGGGCGTAAGCCCGCTCCGGGGACGCAGGCGCAGTTCGGCGCCATCGTCGCGGCCTGGGTGGAGACGGGCTCGGAGTGCCCGAGCGAGGAGGCACGGCCGTGACGGTTCGCGTTCGCATCAACGGTGAGGAGAAGGAGCTGGACGTCGACCCGGAGATGCCGCTGCTGTGGGCGGTACGGGACGTGCTCGGGCTCACTGGCACGAAGTACGGCTGCGGCCAGGCGCTGTGTGGCTCGTGCACCGTCCACCTCGACGGGCAGCCGGTCCGCGCATGCGTGACACCCATCCGCCGCGCGGAGGGGCACTCGGTGACGACCATCGAAGGGCTGTCGCCCGACGGCAACCACCCGCTGCAGAAGGCCTGGGTGGAGCTGGGGGTGCCGCAGTGTGGCTTCTGCCAGACGGGGCAGATCATGTGCGCGGCGGCGCTGCTGGCGAAGAAGCCGCAGCCGTCCGACAAGGAGATCGACCAGTCGCTCGCAGGCAACCTCTGCCGGTGTGGGACGTACACGCGAATCCGCTCGGCCGTGAAGAAGGCCGCGGGCATGTCCGAGGAGTGACGAGGCCGCCATGACGAAGCTGCTCACGTTGATTAGCCGGCGCTCGTTCCTGGAAGGGCTGAATCTGTCCGTGGGAGGGCTCGCCCTGGGGGTCTTCTCCGGAGGCCTGGCCGCGGCGGCCAGTGACGCCTCCACGGCGAAGGGCGCTCCGGGGTTGAACCCGAACGTGTTCGTCCACGTGGCTCCGGACGGAGCGGTCACCATCGTCTGTGCCCGCTCGGAGATGGGGCAGGGCGTGCGCAGCTCGCTGCCGGTGCTCGTCGCCGATGAGCTGGGCGCGGACATGGCGCGGGTGACGGTGGCCCAGGCCGACGGTGACAAGGTCTACGGCGACCAGAACACGGACGGCTCCAGCAGCGTGCGGGGCGTGTACGACGACATCCGCCGCATGGGGGCCACCGCTCGGGTGATGCTGGTGGCCGCCGCCGCCCGCCGCTGGAAGGTGAAGCCGGAGGCGTGCGAGGCCCGCGACCACGCGGTGTTCCTCCGCGATGGCAAGCGCTCGCTGGGCTTTGGCGAACTGGTGGCCGATGCGTCGAGGCTGCCCATCCCGAAGGCGAAGGACGTCAAGCTGCGGCCGAAGAGTGAGCTGCGGATGGCCGGCCGGCCCATGCCGCTGCTGGATGGCCCGGCCTATGTGACGGGAACCGCGGTGTTCGGCGCCGACATCCGTCTGCCGGGCATGCTCATCGCGGTGGTGGCGCGCCCGCCTGTCGTGGGCGGCAAGGTCGTTCGCTTTGACGCCACCCGCGCGCTCGCGGTGCCCGGGGTGAAGAAGGTTCTCGAACTGCCCGCGCCGAAGCCGCCCTACACGTTCCAGTTCTGGGGCGGCGTCGCGGTGCTCGCGGAGAACACCTGGGCGGCGATGCGCGGGCGCGATGCCCTGGACATCACCTGGGAGGACGGGCCGAACGCCTCCTATGACTCGACGACGTACCGGGAGCAGTTGACGGCGTCGATTCGCGAGCCGGGAACGGTGGCGCGCAACGTCGGTGACATCGACGCGGCGCTCGCTTCCGCCGCCCGCATCATCCAGGCCGAGTACCACATCCCCCACCAGTCCCACGTGCCCATGGAGCCTCCCGTGGCCCTGGCGCGGGTGGAGAACGGGACGTGTGAGGTCTGGGCGCCCACGCAGCATCCGCAGGCTGCGCGCGGCGTGGCGGCGGCGACGGCGGAGCTGCCAGAGGAGAAGGTCCAGGTCCACGTCACGTTCCTGGGCGGAGGTTTCGGCCGCAAGTCCAAGGCGGACTTCATCGCCGAGGTGGTGTGGCTGGCGAAGGAAGCGGGCGTTCCGGTGCGCGTGCAATGGACGCGCGAGGACGACGTCCGGCACGACTACTACCACCCCGTCAGCGCGCAGCAGCTCACCGCTGGGCTGGATGCATCCGGCAAGGTCATCGCGTGGCGGCACCGCACCGCGTTCCCGCCCATCGCGTCCACCTTCGGGCAGGCCACGCGGCCCAGCCCGTCGGACCTCCAGCAGGGTGTGCTCGACCTGGCGCTCTCCGTGCCCAACGTCCGGGCGGAGACCTGCGAGGCGCCTCCGCACGTGCGCATCGGCTGGCTCCGGTCCGTCTACAACATCTTCCACGCCTTCTCCGTGAACGCGTTCGTGGACGAGCTGGCGCACCTTCGCGGCACGGATTCGCGCGACATGCTCCTGGAGGTGCTGGGGCCGCCGCGCAAGGCGTCGCTCCAGGAACTGGGCATCACCGCGCTGCGGAACTATGGCGCGTCGGTGGAGGACCACCCCGTGGACGCGGGGCGCTTGCGCGGCGTCATCGAGCGCGTGACGGCGATGTCCGGCTGGGACGCGCGCAAGGCGAATGGCCGGGCGCTGGGGCTCGCCGCGCACCGCAGCTTCCTCAGCTACGTGGCCGTGGTGGCTTCTGTGGTCAAGGATGACCAGGGGCGTATCCGCGTCGACGAGGCGTGGGTGTCGGTGGATGCCGGAACGATTCTCAATCCGGAGCGCGTGCGCTCACAGATGGAGGGCTCGATCATCTTCGGCATGAGCATCGCGTTGCATGGCGCCGTCACCATGAAGCGCGGCGTGACGGAGCAGTCGAACTTCCGCGACCTCAAGCTGGTGCGCATCGGCGAGGCGCCGCGGAAGATTCATGTCGACATCGTTCCCAGTGAGCTGCCGTCCGGGGGCATTGGCGAGCCCGGCGTGCCTCCGGTGGCGCCCGCCATCATCAACGCCATCTTCGCGCTCACGGGCACGCGCATCCGCGAGTTGCCGGTGTCCCGCACGCTGGCAGTCTGAGTGTCACGTCCGGTGCCTGGGGTGTGTCGCCAGGCACCGGGACGTCGCGCCTCGGATTTCGGGCGCGCGCTGCGTCAGGTGCTTCACCGCAGGCACTCAGCACGCCCAGCGGAATGATCCACGGCAGTGCTCCCTTCCAGCTCCGACGCAGCGTTCCGACCTCATTGAGAAGGCGGAGGCGCGGGGGGCTTGGGCGGCTTCACTTCAGGTGTGGGTCATTCGCGGGCCACGGAGCTCCGTTGCCTTCGTGTAGGGCAGGTTTTCTTGTGGGTACACCAGACCCCTGCCATTGGAACAACAACCCGCCAATCTATTGGCAGGTGTGATGACAGGTGGGCGGAGCGCCTGTATCCAGGGGGCATGACGCAGAGCACGCCAGAAGGTGTGGACGCGCGCGGCTTCCGGGATGCCATGTCCCGGTGGGCCAGCGGCGTGGCCGTGGTGGCGATACAGGACACCGAAGGACTGCGGGCGACGACGGTGAGCTCCTTCAGTTCCCTGTCGCTGGACCCGCCGCTGGTGGTGGTGGCGTTGTCGGAGGCGTCCCGCACCTTGAAGCGGGTGGAAGCCTCCGGCGTCTTCACGCTCAGCATCCTGTCCGCCGCACAACGTTCCATCTCCGTGCAGTGCGCGAAGGGTGAGCTGGATGCGCAGCTCTTCGACGCGGACGCCTTCGTGCGGGACAGCCTGGTGGGGTTGTCATGCCAGGTCCATGGCCTGCACCGTCACGGTGACCACACGCTGATTGTCGGCCGCGTCACACGTCTTCATGAGGGACGTCCGCAGGAGCCCCTTCTTTATTGGGCGCGGGGCTATCGAACCGTGACCTCTCTGCCGCCGTCTGATAGCGATGGCGCCTGACCTCTCACACCGAAAGGAAACGACCATGTCGTTCACGTTGCCTGATCTGCCTTACAAGAAGGACGCCCTCGCGCCGCACATGAGCGCGGAGACGCTCGAGTTCCACCACGACAAGCACCACGCCGCCTACGTCAACAACCTGAACAAGCTCCTGGACGGCAAGCCGGAGGCGAACAAGTCGCTGGAGGAGGTCATCCTCAGCAGCGACGGTGGCGTGTTCAACAACGCCGCGCAGGTGTGGAACCACACCTTCTTCTGGCAGTGCATGAAGCCCGCTGGCGGCGGCAAGCCGACGGGTGAGCTCGCGGCGGCCATCGACCGTGACTTCGGCTCCTTCGAGAAGTTCAAGGAGGAGTTCTCCACGGCCGCGGCCACGCAGTTCGGCTCGGGCTGGGCCTGGCTGGTGCTGGAGGGCGGCAAGCTCAAGGTCACCAAGACGGGCAACGCGGACCTGCCGATGAAGCACGGCCAGAAGGCCCTGCTGACCATCGACGTGTGGGAGCACGCGTATTACATCGACTTCCGGAACGCGCGTCCGAAGTTCATCGAGACGTTCCTGACGCACCTGGTGAACTGGGACTTCGTGGCCCAGAACTTCAAGGGCTAGTTCGCGCCGCACGGCGTCCATCGCTGGCCTGGGCGGCCTCGGAGGTCATTCGAGGCCGCTCAACGCAATCCGCCCCTCAGCTTCCACGCGGAGCACCACCTGGGGCGGAGCGCTGGTGGCCTGAGCCGCCAACCACCGCGCCAGGGGCGCGACCACCTGTTGCTCCACGGCGCGCTTGAGAGGCCTGGCCCCATAGCGTGCGTCGAAGCCGGTGCGCGCCAGGTGCTTCACCACGTCCTCGTCGAAGGTCACCTTCACGCCCCGGCGACTGAGCCCCTCGCGAGAGAGGGCCGCCTCCAACGTGCGCCGGGCGAGTGATTGAATGACGTCCTCCGTGAGCGCGCGGTAGGGCACCACCCGGTCCAACCGGTTCAGCAACTCCGGCCGGAAGAAGGCCGCCGCGGCCCCCAGGTAGTGCGCCGCCCGCTCCAGGGGGCCGCGCTCCCCGAAACCCAGCGAGCGCCCCGCGCTGTCCGCGCCCAGGTTGCTGGTGAGCAGCACCACGGTGTTGCGGAAGCTGACGGTGCGGCCGGTGGCATCCGTGAGCCGGCCTTCGCCGAGCACCTGCAACAGCAGGTCATGGACGCCCGCGTCCGCTTTCTCGATTTCGTCCAGCAGCACCACGCCGAAGGGCTGCTCGCGGACGCGCCGCGCCAGGCTGCCTTGTTGGCCTCCCGCTTCTCCCACCAGCCGGGTGGCGCTGCCTGGCGCGGCGTACTCCGCCATGTCGAAGCGCGCCAGCCGGGCCACGTCGCCAAACAGGTACTCCGCCAGCGCGAGCGCCGACTCCGTCTTGCCCACGCCGGTGGGACCCAGCAGCAGGAAGGCGCCCAGCGGACGCGAGGGGTCCGCCAGGCCTGTTTTCAGCGTGACGACCAGATTGCGCAGGAGGAGGGTGGCCTCGTCCTGGCCCACCACGCGCTCGCGGAAGCGGCGGAGCAGGGCATCCGGGTCCAACCGGATGGCGGAGTCCACCAGTTCGAGCGGGTACCCCGTCCGAGTGCAGAAGGCGCGCGTCACCGAAGCGGCGTTCACTTCTCCGGCCGCGCCGGGCTCCGTGCTGGCGGCGCGCAGCAGGGACACCGCGCCTCCGGGCGAAGGGCCCGAGCCGAAGCGCTCCGTGAGTTCGCCAGCGCGGTCCAGCGCGTCGGGCGTGAAGCGCACCTTGCGAGCGCGGCCCACCCGATGCGAGGCCTGCTGAAGCGCGTTGCGTGCGGCCTGGGCCGAAAGGGGCGCCACGGCGATGTGCCGGAGCGATTGCAGGAACGCTGCGTGGGTCCGCTCCGCGCGGGCCACGTCCTCCGGTGTTGCCTCCAGGACGAGTGAGACCTCGCCACTTTCCAATGCGGGGAGCAACTGACGCGCCACATCCAGCCCCGTGTCGCCGCTACCCAGGGACAGCAGCTCCGACAGGCTGTCGAGGTGCAGCACGGCCTGGCGAACACGCAGGGCCTCCACCATGTGCTTCACGCGCTCCTGCCACTGCCCCAGGTAGCGCATGCCCGCCATGATGCGGCCTCCGGAGGAGCTGAAGACCTCCAACCCGTGAAGCGGCGAACCCGTGGTGGCCGCCTCCGCGCGTTGCACGAGTTCATGAACCAGGGCCGTCTTGCCCACGGACGACGGGCCTACCAGGAGCACGCTGGCACGGGTGCGCGAGGTGACGGCCTCCGCGAGCCGGGACACCTCCAGGTCCCGTTCCCAGGCGCGCTCCAGCAAACCCGCGCGTGCTTCCT
Source organism: Myxococcus sp. CA005 (assembly GCF_006518205.1). Classification (NCBI taxonomy): domain Bacteria; kingdom Pseudomonadati; phylum Myxococcota; class Myxococcia; order Myxococcales; family Myxococcaceae; genus Myxococcus; species Myxococcus sp. CA005. The sequence goes on from NZ_SRLV01000009.1 coordinate 30,140, forward strand.
CATTGAGACACCGGCTGGCTTCCGCGAGCCCCGGTGGTGGCGCCTGGCGCCGCTGCGGCTTCGCGGCATCGAGCGCACGGGCACGCGGCGTGTCCCGGAAGCGGACCGGCACCGACAGCGTCTCTACCTGCTCCTCGCCCACGTAGGCCAGAGAGTGCAGCCGGTCGAGCGACGCGAGATAGAGCTCGTGGCGGACCATCTCCTCGACGAAGGGCTCCAGGTCCGCCGCATCGTGCAGCGTGCCCTTGACGTCCACGCGGGGCACCCACACGCGTAGGGACTGGCGCGCTGGTGCTCCCTTGCGTGCGGTGCGGGCCTTCACCCCGTGCGTGAGCACGGTGAGGCGCAGGGGGACGGACAGCATCTTCCCGTGTTCGAGCGCGCGCACCGTCAGCGTCGTCTTCCGCTGGCGCAAATCGCTCCAGTGGGTCTCCTCGTCCCAGAGCTCTCCTCGCTTGAGGAGCCGCCCCACCACCGCAGCGATGTCGAGCCTCGCGGCGTGCAGCGTCGGCGCGAAGGCCGCCAGGTGCGGGTGGGTGAGGACGTGCGCCGCCACGCCCAGCCCGGGATAGGTGCGCACGAAGAGGTGGACGTTCTTTTCCATGTCAGTCGTGTCCCTGGCTGGGTTCCCGGAGCACCCTCGCGGCCCATGCGAGCGCCTCCCGGGGGCGGCGTCCGCTCGCGACGTGCGTGAGTTCGGTCGAGTCGTGGGGCCGCCCAGTCGTGACACCTTCGCGGCCACGCAGGATGACGTGGCTGGCCGCGCCCACTGACGCGGCGCCGCTCCTCCGGGCATCGCGTTCGCGGACGACTGCCTCATCCCATGCGGCCATCACGCGCGGCACGTCTTCCAGACTCCCGACGTCTTCGGACAGGTGCTCCAGCCGGACCAGGACCTGGCGTGGCCCATCGCCATAGACGAGGTCCACCAGCGCATAGCCTCGAAGGGGCGCCAGCACCTCGCGCAGGCCGATGGCCGACATCCGCACGGCGACACGCCGAAGCACCAGGTCCTCGGACCGCTCGTCTCCGGACCGGAGCCACTCGGTGCGCCCGTCGGCATGGACGGCTTCCAGGTACATCGCCGACTCCCCGAGCGCGCTGGGGAGGGAGTGGGCCACGGTCCACACCGCGGATGGCGTCGCGTCGCCGAGCCCCTCCACCAACACCGTCACGACGTCCGTCCCCCTCGCCAGGTGCGTGAGCTGATGTTCGACCCAGGCGGTCTCGTCGCGAAGGGCCAACACCCGGGGCTGTGCGCGGCGGAGCTGTTCTTCGTTCGAGACGTGCAGTGGGCGCTCCTCATACACAGGGCGCTGCCGCAGGCCCAGGTGGCCCACGTGACTCGAGTGCGACGTCAGCATCTGCTTCACGGTGGACGCAGGCGACTCCGCGTCCAGGAAGTCGCGCGGGACCAACTCGTAGTCGCGAATGTCCGTGGCCTCGAGTGCCAGCCGGTGCAGTCGCTCCGCCAGTTCTCCCGCCTCGGGCACCCCCTCCGTCATCAACGCCTCCAGCCGCGAGCGGGTCTCCTCGAGCAGGCGGGAAACCTCGGTCAGGCTCCACGCAGAGGCCGGCCGCTCGGGCGCCCACGCGGGCGCGTTGACCAGCACCTCCACCGACACGCGCATGTCGTTGCCGTCCCGTAGCAGCTCCACGCGCGCCAGGTCGTCCGCGCTCCGCCGCACCAGGTGGTGGGCCAGGGGCAACGTGAGGCGCTTCTCCAGTGCGCGCTTGAGGGGGCGGGCTCCGTAGCGCGGGTCGTAGGCCTCCTCCACCAGCAGGTCCAGCAGGCGCGGCTCGACCTCCACCAGCACGTTGCCCTGCCGGATGCCATGGCGCGACAGCAGGGCTTCGAGCGCGAGGTCCACCACCACGCGCAGCGCGGCGGGCGTGAGCGGACGGAAGGGCACCACCCGGTCCAGGCGGTTGAAGAACTCCGGGCGGAACCAGGCACGCACGGCGGAGAGGTAGTGCGCATCCGCGCTGTCCGCGGCGCGGTGGAAACCGGTGTGGGTGGCGGCCTCGCGCACGCCGAGGTTGCTCGTGAGCACGACGACGGACTGCCGGGCATCCACCGTGCGTCCCGCTCCGTCCGTCAGCCGTCCCTCACCAAGGAACTGGAGGAGGGCGTCGAACACGCGGGGATGGGCCTTCTCCACCTCGTCAAACAGCACCACGCAGAAGGGCTGGGTGCGCAGCGCGGTGGTCAGCTCACCGTCGGGCGCGCCGGGCCGCCCGAGCAGCCGGGTGATGCTGGAGGACGTGACGAACTCCGACATGTCGAAACGGATGAGCCGCTGCTCTCCGCCGAAGAGCGTCCGCGCGAGCGCCTTCGCCGTCTCCGTCTTGCCCACGCCCGTGGGGCCCACGAAGAGGTAGGTGGCCAGGGGCTTGTCGGACGGCTGGAGCGCGGACTGCAACGTGAGGATGGCGTCCACCACGGCTTCCACGGCTTCGGGCTGGCCCGCTACCTGCCGCTGCATCTCCCACGTCAGCGCTTCGCGCTTCTTCGGCTGGGCGCTTCCCAGGATGAAATCCGGTAGGCCCGTCTGCTCCCGCATCGCGTCGATGACGTCCCCCGACGAAAAGCGCCGGGTGCCCGAGGTGCTGACGCCCTGTCGGGCCATGACGCGGCGGAGCAGACGGACGGCCTTGCCCGGGAACGCCTCGTGCGACACGAAGCGCTCCTGCAATGAGAGCAGGGTCTCCAGCGCCAGCGGCGAGAGCTGGACCGCGCTGTCCGTGCCTTCCGCCTCCAGGTCGCGCACGGTGCCGAGGAGCGCGGGCAGCGTGGCACGCGCATCCAGCGCGGGGACATGGATGACCCGGAAGAGCGAGGCGAGGGTGGGGGCTTCTTCCCGCACGCGCTCGAAGCGCTCGGGCGTGGACTCGGCGAGCACGGTGAGCTCGCCCCGGGCCATGTGGGGCTCCAGGAACTGCGCGACGTTGGTGCGCTCATTGCGCGTGCGGCCCGCGTAGACGAGCGAGGCCAGGTCGTCCACGTAGAGCAGGTCGCCGACCTCCATCAGCTCCTTCACCACGCCCCGCGCGCGGGCCTCCCACTGGCCCACGTACATCATCCCGGCGATGAACTGGTTGCCGTCCACGCGCCACACGTCGCGACGCACGCCCGCGGCGTCCTGCCGGGCGGTGAGCCGGCTCACCGCTTCATGAATCAGGGCCGTCTTGCCCGCGCCAGGTGGACCCACCAGCACCAGCGCGGAGCCTTCGCGGCCTTCGAGCGCCTCTACGAGCTCGCGAACCAGCGCCTCCCGGCCGAAGCAACGTTCCAGCGTGCCGTCTCGCGCACCGTGGCTCAGGTTGCGCGCCACGGCCCGGAGCTCCACCAGGGTGAGGCGCCGCCGGTTGCGGCGTTGCTCCCGCTGCTCTGGCGTTTCGGGCGCGGTGTCTTCCTTCTCCGGATTCTTGGTCCGGCGGCGTCGCGCGGGCTGGGCCGGTCGCGGCGGCGTGCGCGGGAGGACGGAGGGGGCATAGGCATCCACCTCCAGGAGCTCCAGTTGCTCCCGGCCCTGGGCCCAGTGCGTGTCCAGGGAGTCCAGGTTGTGTTCCAGACACCAGGCCATCAGCCGTCGCGCGAGCGCCTGGGGCAGGTCCGCGGGCTGGTTCAGCGCGAAGCGCGCGGCGGGGAGCCGGGTGGGGGTGACGACCCAGAAGGTGTCACGGGGCCACTTCTCCAGCAGCACGGACATGGTGCCCTGGAGGACGACGCGCCGGTTCTTCTCCCGGTCCCTTCCTTCCGCATCGACGGTGACGCGCTTGAGGGCGAAGTGGGGTGGAAGTTGGTACTGCGCCACCTGGGAGGGCGATTCGCGCTCGAAGCGCTCCATGACGGCGAGCGCGAGTTCGTCTCGCAGCATGGAGAGGCTGGGCCCCACCTTGTGCAGCGCCGGGAAGAAGGCGGGCACCCAGGCCTCGACGAGCCGGCCGCTGTGCGGGGCCACCACGAAGGGAAGCTTCAGGTCCATGTCGTCAGTCCTCGTCCCGGCTGTTGAAGACGCGCCACTGCATCCAGGGCTCCAGCAGGGGCTCCAGGTCAGGCCCCTCCAGACCGAAGCGCTGCTGCACCCCGGTGCGAAGGTCCGTCAGCGTCCCCTGGCCGGAACCGCTGCCCGACAGGCGCACCTGACGGACCTCGTTTTTCGGCAACTGCTTCTGCAACGCCTCCCGGGAGGAGAGGTCGAACAGCGAGAGGGGCCGCGGCTCGAAGTACGCATGCACCATCGAAATCTGACTGCCTTCGATGAAGCGATGCAGGCCGTGCTCGCCAGCGAGCAGCAGGGCGTGGGGGCCGCCCTTGACCTGAATCGCATAGGCGACCGGCTGCACGACGAGCTTGTCGAAGGTCTCATCGTCGGCCCACCGCCATTGCGGCGGCGGAGGGGTGCGATGGGCCTTCTCGCCGGACTTGCGCTCGGGGACGGCGAGCAGGCCTCGCCGCTTCTCCATGGACGCCTTCTGGGCCCACCCCTCATAGGCCGCGGCGAGCATGCGTGCCTGCCTCCACGCGCCGCGACCTGGCACCAGGTAGAGGGTCGCGCCATGTGACGGGGGAAAGAGGGAGGAGTAGATGCGTTGCCGGATGCGCGCGAAGGCCGCCTTCACCTGGCTCACCTCGCGGCTCAGGGACTCCACCTGATCCACGGTCCTGGACAGGTGGGCCTCGAAGAGCAGGTCCTCGATGGCCTCCGCCTGCTGGGCGCACTCCCGAAGCGACTGTTCCAGCGCTCGCGCCTCCGATGACTTGCGCGAGTTTTCTTCGGCCAGCGCCCGCTCCTCCCAGTACGCGGTGTGCCGGGAGACCTTGTCGAAGACGGCCAGGACGCGGCGCAGGGAGTGCATGGGCGCGCAGCGGCTCCAACGCTGGACTTCCGCGCGCACGGTGGCTGCTTCCTCGAGGATCCGCTCGATGGCTTCCCGGCCCCCGCCCTCGGCGGCGCCGCCCAGGGACTCGGCGCGCAGTTCGAGTCCCGTGGTTCCCGCGTCCACCGTGAGGTTCGCCGGCCCCATGCGGGGATGCGCCGCGAGCCAGTCCGCCACGGGGACCACCAGCTCGCGCTCCAGCGCGCGCTTCAAGGGGCGGGCACCATACCGCGCGTCGAAGCCTCTCAGGGCCAGCCAGTCCTGGGCGGCGGGGGTGACCTCCAGCAGGGCATCGTGGAGCGAGAGGCCTGGACGGCGGCATACGGCTTCAAGCTCGCGGACCACCAACCGGCGCAGCAGCGGGGCGGACAGCGGCGAGAAGACGACCACGTCGTCCATGCGGTTGAACATCTCCGGCCGGAAGAAGCGCTGCACCTCGGAGAGGTAGTGCGCGCGCAGGGAGGCCATGTCCGGGGCACCGCCCGACGCATCGAAGCCCACGCGGGCGCGCAGGGTGTCCGCGCCCAGGTTGCTGGTGAGGATGATGAGGGCGTTGCGGAAGTCCGTGAAGCGCCCGGAGGCATCGGTGAGGCGGCCTTCGCCCAAGACGCCCAGCAGCGCATCGTGAACGGCGGGGTGGGCCTTCTCCACCTCGTCCAGCAGCACCACGCAGAAGGGCTGCCGGCGCACCGCCGAGGTGAGGTAGCCCGGCGTCTCCCCGTCTCCCATCAACCGCAGCAGGGCGTCCGGACCGGCGTACTCACCCATGTCCAGGCGGACCATGCGCTCCTTCGCACCGAAGAGTAGCTCCGCCAGCGCCTTGGACAGCTCCGTCTTGCCCACGCCGGTGGGGCCCACGAAGAGCAGCACCCCCAGCGGGCGCCGCACGTCCGACATGCCGGCCTTGAGGACGGATACCACCGAGGCTGCGCGCTCCACGGCGGCGTCCTGCCCCATCACTCGCGAGGCCAGGAAGTCGCGCACGTGTGCGGACGCCAGCGGCTGGTCGTCCCGGAGCAGGTGCTCGGGGATGCCGGACTCCGAGGCGAATTGGCGGGTGGCCTCCAGTCGGGTGACGGAGGTGCGCGAGGCTTGGGCACAGGACGCCAGCAGCCGGCGCACGAAGGCCACGGTGTTGCCCACCTGGGCACCGTAGGGCAGGAAGCGGCGGCACAGGAAGCGCGCCTCGTCGAGCGCGTCGGGCTGGACCTGCATCGCGGCGGCCAAGGCGTCGTCCTCCGCCACCTTGGCGACGATGCGGCCGAGCGCATCGGGCGTGGGCTCCGCGACGCGCACCACCGAGAAGAGCCGGGCGAAGCTGGTGTTGCGCTGCTCCACCTGGGCCCAGGTCTCCTCCGTGGCCTCGGCCATGACGGCCACGTCACGCGCCGCGAGGAGCGGGAGCAGCAGTTGGGCCACGTTCTGGTCACTGTGGGCGCTCTTGCCCGCGTCGAGGAGCTCCACGGCATGGCCCAGGGACAGCAGGGCCCGGGCCTCGGTGGCCTCACGGAAGGCGCGCAGCACCTGCTGCTGCCAGTCTCCGAAGAAGCCCTCGCCCGCGATGAGCCGGCTTCCGTCGAGGAAGTAGAACGGGCGGGCGCGCTCGGCCTCGGTGGCGGTGGGGGCGCGCAGCGACTGGGCGAGCGCGTGGAGCACCGACGTCTTGCCCACGCCCGAAGGCCCCACCAGGACCACCGGTTCGGCGTCCTTGGCCGCGAGCCGGGTCCGGAGCAGGGCGACGAGCGCATCCTGCTCGTAGGCCGCGTCGAGCTGTCCTTCCTGCGCGAGCCGGTGCCAGGCCACGCCGACGCTGTCCAGGGTGGGCGTAGGCGGCGGCTTCGCGGGCGGCTCACCCGGGCCTCGATGCGCGGTGCGGCGGCGTGGCTCCCAGCTGTCCAGGTCCAGCGCCTCCGTGTCTTCGTCCTCGCCGTCCTCGCGCGTGTCGTCATCCAGGTCGGCGGGTGCGTCTGGAGGGCGCGGCGGTGGACGAATGTTCCGGTGCAGCTCGCGAGGCGTGAGCTCCGACAGGGCCACGGGGGTGGCCCGCACTTCGATTTCCAGCAGGGACTCAGGTCCATCCGGACGCAGGGCAAGGCGCTCCGCGTCGGACATTCCCTCCAGGCGATCTCCCAGCAGCTCCGAGGCCTCGGCGGGGAGTGTCTTGCTCTGGAACCAGTGATGGCTGTTGAGGCGTGGCGCGTGGAGGCCCAGGAAGGCATTGAGCGTGGGGGCCACCACGGCGGACAACGTCAGCGGCGCGAAGTGATTCTCCTCGGCGCCCCAGACGGGAATCGCGGGTAGCTCCACCGTTTCGAGCGCCCCTCCGGTGGGGGCGATGAACTCCGGCACGCGCCGCGGGTGGACGCGGGAGAGTTGGTCGTCCAGCGCGAGCGTCAGCTCCTCGGTGGCGGCCTCCAGCGAGTCCGCGTGCACCGCGAGACGGCGCAGCGCCAGCGGCGTGAGCGTCACCCGGCCGCTGACGTGCCGCTGCAACCAGCATTGAAAACGGAAGTTCATGGGTGAGGACTCGGGTGAAAACGGTGCCGTGCGTGACGGCATGAGCCCTCGGGAGCTGACCGGACCCGCTCACGACGCGGGCCCGGCCTGACAGTCCGCCGGATTCGTCAGGGGTGAAGCACCAGCGCACCGTCGCGGCGGGGTGGAAAGGTAGAGGGGTGTTCCTGGAGGGCTCGGGCGGTCGCGTTGACAGCGCCGCGGGAGCCGGGGCATCGTGTGGGGACTGATGACGCGCTCGACCCACCAGACGTGTTGCTGCTGTCCGGCATCCGCGGTGGGCGTCCGTCCGCCAGTGGCCTGAGTGCCCTGGCTGAGCTGTTTCCGGAAAGCCCACTGCCCGCGAGGGAGTGGGCTTTTGACTTTCTCGCGTGGCCCCCTGCTTCACCCCGAGGTCCCGCATGGAACGTCTCGCGCTGTTGCGCGCCAGGAACTGGATGCCGTTGGCCCTGCTGCTGTCCGTGGCGGGCTGTTCGCGCTCGTCCAGTGATGCGTCACCCGACGGGACGGTGACGTTGCTCAACGTCTCCTATGACCCCACGCGGGAGCTCTACGAGGACTTCAACGCGGCCTTCGCGAAGCACTGGGCGGCCACGCGTGGCCAGCAGGTGTCCATCCAGCAGTCCCACGGCGGCTCCGGCAAGCAGGCCCGGTCCGTCATCGAAGGACTGCGGGCGGACGTGGTGACGCTGGCGCTCGCGTACGACGTGGACATGCTGCACGAGAAGGCGCAGCTCCTTCCGGCGGACTGGCAGGAACGGCTGCCCCACAACAGCGCGCCGTATACGTCCACCATCGTCTTCGTGGTGCGCCAGGGCAATCCCAAGGGCATCCGTGACTGGGACGACCTGGTGCGCGAGGACGTCACCGTCATCACCCCGAACCCGAAGACGTCGGGCGGCGCGCGGTGGAACTACCTGGCCGCGTGGGGGCAGGCGCTGAGGGGCGAGGGCGGTAGCGAGGCCCGGGCCCAGGCATACGTGGAGAAGCTGTTCCGCAACGTGCCGGTGCTCGACTCGGGCGCGAGGGGCGCCACCACCACCTTCGCCGAGCGGGGCCTGGGGGACGTGCTCCTCGCATGGGAGAACGAGGCCTCCCTCCTCATCCGCGAGGTGGGGCAGGCGCGCTTCGAGGTCGTCATTCCCTCGGTGAGCATCCTCGCCGAGCCACCCGTCGCCGTGGTGGACCCCAACGTGGACCGCAAGGGCACCCGGGCCGTGGCGGAGGCGTACCTGGCGTACCTCTATTCGGACGAGGGCCAGGAGATCGCGGCGCGGCACCACTTCCGGCCGCGCTCGGAGGTCGTGGCCGCGAGGCATGTGTCCGACTTCCCCGGTTTGAAGCGCCTCACGTTGGCGGAAGTCGCGGGCGACTGGCGGCGGGCGCAGGCCACGCACTTCGCCGACGGCGGCCTCTTCGACCGCATCTACGCGCCCCGCGCGGACTGAGGACACCCCGCCATGTCCCGTCCTACTCGCCACCAGGTGCTCCCGGGGTTCCGTCTGTCGCTGGGCTTCAGTTGGTTCTACCTGGGCCTCATCGTCCTCATTCCGCTCTCCAGCCTCTTCCTGCGGACCTTTTCCCTGAGCTGGGAGGAGTTCTGGGGCACCGTGACGACGCCGCGCGCGCTCGCCGCGTACCGGCTCAGCTTCGGGGCCTCGCTGGCCGCCGCGCTCGCCAACGTCGTCTTCGGCCTGCTGGTGGCTTGGGTGCTGGTTCGCTACCGCTTCCCCGGCCGCGACGTGCTGGAGTCCCTGGTGGACCTGCCCTTCGCGCTGCCCACCGCCGTGGCCGGGCTCACGCTCACGACGCTGTTCTCCGCGAAGGGGTGGTACGGCCAGCACCTCGAAGCACTGGGGCTCAAGGTGGCCTACACGTCCGTGGGCGTGGCCATCGCGCTGACGTTCATCGGGTTGCCCTTCGTGGTGCGCACCGTGCAACCCGTGCTGGAGGACATCGACGTGGACGTGGAGGAGGCCGCGGCCACGCTGGGCGCCTCTCCGTGGCAGACCTTCCGACGCGTCCTCTTTCCCGCGCTCTTCCCCGCGCTGCTCAGCGGCTTCACGCTGGCCTTCGCCCGCGCGCTGGGGGAGTACGGCTCCGTCGTCTTCATCTCCGGCAACATGCCGCTGCGCACGGAGATTGTCCCGCTGCTCATTATCACCCGGCTGGAGCAGTTCGACTACGCGGGGGCGACGGCCATCGCCATCGTCATGCTGGGGGCGTCGTTCTCACTGCTGCTGGCCGTCAACCTGCTCCATCGCTGGAGCCAGCGCCGGCTGGAAGCCCGGCCGGGAGCGTGAGCGCCATGCATCCGTCCACCCTTGTCTTGCGCCGAAGCGCGCGCAGTCTGAGCGGCCCGGCGTTCGTCCGTTGGGGGCTCATCGGCGCGGCGGTGCTGCTGTTGGGCGTCTTCCTCATCGTCCCTCTGGTGGCCGTCTTCACCTTCGCCTTCCAGAAGGGCTGGGAGGCCTACGTCGCCGCCCTGACGTACCCGACGGCGCTGGCGGCCATGCGGCTGACGCTGCTGGCCGCGGCCATCGCCGTGCCCTTCAACCTCGTCTTCGGCCTGGCCGCGTCGTGGCTCATCGCGCGGTTCCAATTCCGGGGACGCTCGTTGTTGATGACGCTCATCGACCTGCCCTTCAGCGTGTCACCCGTCATCGCGGGGCTCATCTTCGTGCTGCTCTTCGGCCGGCAGGGCTGGCTGGGGCCGTGGCTCCTGGACCACGACGTCCGCGTCATCTTCGCCGTGCCCGGCATCGTCCTGGCCACGGTGTTCGTCACCTTCCCCTTCGTCGCACGGGAGGTGCTGCCCGTGATGGAGGCCCAGGGCAGCGATGAAGAAGAGGCGGCGCTGACGCTGGGCGCGAGCGGCTGGCGCACCTTCCTGACCGTCACGCTGCCGAAGGTGAAGTGGGGCGTGCTTTACGGCGTCATCCTCTGCAACGCGCGAGCAATGGGTGAGTTCGGCGCCGTGTCCGTGGTGTCCGGCCACGTGCGCGGAGTGACCACGACGCTGCCGCTGCACGCGGAGATTCTCTACAACGAGTACGACCTGGCCGGCGCGTTCGCCGTGGCGTCGCTGCTGACGCTGCTCGCGCTCGTGACGTTGGTGGTGAAGAAGTTCGTGGAGTGGAGGAGTCAGCCGTCATGAGCATCGTCGTCGAACAGCTCGCCCGTCGGTTCAATCGGGGTGGCAGTCCCGCCGTGTCCAAGGTGTCCTTCCAGGCCCCCGAAGGTGCCATCACCTCGCTGCTGGGGCCGTCCGGCGCGGGCAAGTCCACGTTGCTGCGGCTCATCGCCGGGCTGGAGATTCCCGACGAGGGCCGTGTCCTCATCGACGGCGTGGACAGCACGCAGATGCCCGTGCAGCAGCGTGGCGTGGGGGTGGTCTTCCAGAGCTACGCGCTCTTCAAGCACCTCACGGTCCGGCAGAACGTGGCCTTTGGCCTGGAGGTCCGGCGCGTTCCCAAGGCGGAGCGCGAGGCCCGTGTGGAGGAGATGCTCCGCATGGTGCAACTGGAGCACCTGGGCGGCCGCTATCCCGGCCAGCTCTCCGGCGGGCAGCGGCAGCGCGTGGCCTTCGCACGCGCCCTGGCCATCCGCCCCCGCGTGCTGCTGCTGGACGAGCCCTTCGGCGCGCTGGACACGCGGGTGCGCGAGGAGCTTCGGGAATGGCTCCATGCCCTGCACGAGCGCACGCGGTTGACGACGTTGCTGGTGACGCACGATCAGCAGGAGGCCTTGGAGATATCCCAGCACGTGGTGGTGCTGAGCGAGGGCCGCGTGGCCCAGGCGGGCTCTCCCTCGGACATCTACGACCGGCCCGCGTCCCCCTTCGTCGCCTCATTCATTGGAGGCGCCAGCGTGCTGCGTGGCCACGTCCAGGCGGGCAGGGCGGCCATGGGGGCGCTGTCCGTGACGGCTCCCGCCGCCGCGCGCGAGGGCGAGCCGGTGCATGCCTTTGTCCGTCCGCATGACATCAAGCTGGCGAAGGCAGTCGCGGGCGCGGCGAGCGCGTCCACCGCCACCGGCCGCGTCGAGCGGCTCAAACCCGTGGGAGGCTACGTGAAGGTGTTCCTTCGCCTACCAAGCGGGGACGAAGTCACGGTGGAGGTGCCGCGCTCGGAGTTCGACGCGCTGGGCGTGGCGGAGGGGGACTCCGTGCGCGCCGACGTCCGGTCCGCCACCGTCTTCGTGGGGGACTACTCCATCTAGGCGGTAATTCTTGAGAATCTAATATTGCAGCCAAAACTGCTTGTTTGATGGGGGAGGGCGGCTATGTCCCAGGGGAACCCCTGGAGCAAGACATGCACAAACGACACGCATTGCGTTCGATGTTGTGGGCCGCGAGCAGTCTGGCGTTGGTTGGCGGCTGTTCCCCGGAGCCGGAACTGTCCGACGCGGAAGCCCTTCCCCTGGTGACGCAGGAGCAAGGCGAGCGGGCCTATGACCCAGGACCGGGCTGGAACCTGGCGTGGCAGGACGACTTCACGGGCAACAGCCTCAACTCGGCCAACTGGACGGTGCTGACGAGCAACTTCGACCCTGTCACCAACAACTGCAACTTCGGCACGGGGGAGCTGGAGTTCCCCCGCGCGCAGAACGTCACCGTCGCTGGCGGCAAGCTCATCCTCACCGCGCAGCGGACGGCGGACGCGCCGTTTGACTCACGCTGCGCGGGTTACGGGCCACGTTCGTACTACTCGGGCCGCATCCACTCGAAGGGCAAGGTGGAGCGCCGCTACGGCAAGCTGGTGGCGAGCATCAAGGTACCGTCCGGCTATGGCATGTGGCCCGCGTTCTGGACGCTGGGCGCGAACATCTCCAACGTCGGGTGGCCCCGGAGCGGCGAAATCGACATCCTCGAGTGGCACTCCAACGACGCGTCGTGGATGAAGTCCGCCGCGCACTGGTTCGCCAATGGCGCGCAGCAGAGCTGGGGCACGGGCGCGAACCGCGGGTACAGCATCGCGGATGGCTTCCACACGTACGAGGTGGAGTGGACGGCCAACCGGATGATCTTCCGCCTGGACGGCGAGATTCGCGGCAACGAGTTCGCCCACAACGAGGCGGCCTTCCAGCAGAACCACTACATCCTCCTGAACCTCGCCCTGGGCGGGAACTGGTACGGCCACCCGCACCCGGATGCGATTGGTCTGCCCTGGGGCCAGACGAAGACGATGGAGGTGGAGTGGGTGCGCTGGTACCAGCCGGGGAGCACGCCGCCGCCCGCGTCACTCACCAACGCCAGCTTCGAGAACGGCATGACGGGCTGGGCCACCTGGAGCCCCAACGGCACCGAGGCCGCGGACTTCAGCGAGACGTACAACGGGGGCCGCACCGGCGCCTATCACCTGACGCACTGGACGAATGGCACGCCCTTCGAGGTCTGGACGTACCAGCCGGTGCCGGGCCTCGCATCGGGCACATACAAGGTCCGCGCGTGGGTGCGAAAGAGCGGCGGGTTTGACCTGTCGCGCCTCCAGGCCAAGACGTGTGGCGAGTGCGCGCCCGTGTTCACCAACCTGGGGAACCATGGCGACTGGACGATGGTGGAGACGCCGCCCATCTCCGTGACGGGAGGCTACCTGGAGCTGGGCTTCCACACCCGCGCCACGTCGGGCAACTCCGCCAACTTCATCCACATGGATGACGTGGAGCTCATCCGCCTCTAGTCACGGCGTGAGCCAGGGCTACAGCACCATTCGCCAGAACAGTCCGGCCAGGGTGGTGTAGCCCACCGCCGCGCGTTCCACGCGTCCCTCCGAGGAGATGAAGAACACGGTGGGGAAGCTGTTCACACGAAAGGCGGATTGAATGGCGTCATCCCCGAGGAGCACCGGGTAGTCCACCGCGTGCTCCTGGGCGAAGCGCCGGACGGCCTCCTCGTCTTCGTAGGCCACGGCGACAGACACGACATGTGCGGAGTCCCCCGCGAGCTTGCGCAGCTGCGAGAGGTTGGAGGACTCCATTCCGCAGACGCCGCACCAGGGGGCCCAGAAGGCCAGCACCACCGGCTTGCCGCGGAGCGCGTCCAGCCGCACGGTGTCACCTGTCAGCGTCTGGAGGGTGAAGGCGGGCGCGGGTGTCCCCGCTCCGGGAAGGTTCCGGGCCTGCCACGCGGCCACCGCCGAGAAGAGGAGGGCGAACACGGCCAGGTCCACACCCCAGCGCACCCATCGCCGCTCCCGGGCACGGGCCCAGGTGGACTTCAGCCTCGCCAACATCCCCGCGCCGCCCTGCATGTGCATCCTTTCGATTCGGGACAGGTCACGGCCGCCCGGAAAGGGGCGGCCGTGCCTGCGTCACATCATGTCAGCGCGGCGGCCTCCTCGGGCTGCCAGGCTGCGTCACGCAGCCGGGTGCCGTCCTGGCGCTGCGCGCGGCCCACCGCCCGCGTGACGGCGTTGCTGGCGCGCTCCAGCGTCCGGTCGATGGCCGCCAGCAGGTTGGTGTCCGAGGATTCGATGGCCAGCTCCCGCCCGTGTTCCAGGCGGAGTGCCACGCGGCACACCTGGTCCACGCCGCCCTTGGGGCCGTTGGCATCCTCCAGCCGCACGACGACTTCCTTCACCCTGTCGGACAGCCGGTCCAGGGCGAAGCGCACGCGACGCTCGGCGTAGGTTCGAAGGGTCTCTGTGAGGGGGATGTTCCGGGCTCGGATTTCGACTCGCATCCAGGACGCTCCTTCCGGGGCCCACCATGGGCCCACGCCTCTATCTCTGTCGTCGTGACGCTTTTGCCGCAAATAGGAAAAGCCCCCGTGAGCGCTTCGGAAAACCGAAGGTTCACGGGGGCCGGTGGCGGGGCCATGAGGCCCTGGAATCACGGGCCGCTGGACGTCGCGGTGCTGCCCGCGGGCTTCTTGGCAGCCGCCTTGGCGGGTGGGCTGGCGGCGCCCGTCGTCGCGGGGGCCTGCGCCTTGCTGGCCGCCTCCGGGGCCGCGGCGTCCGTGGGGGCCTTCTTCGCGGGCATGGCCCAGATGGGGGCCTCCGGCACCGCGCGGGCACCAATGCGCACCTGCTGCTCCACCATGCGCGACCACAGTGACGCCTTGTTGCCTACCAACGCGTTTTTCGCCAGCTCCAGGTTCCGCGTGTCCTGCGCGCGACGGTAGAGGCGGGGGGCCACGTCCGGCTGGGCCGGGTCGGAGTCGCTCACCTGCACCTGCTCCTGAACGCTGATGCCCTCCTCCGCGAAGGTGAGGGTGGACGTCAGCTCGAACTTGCGGCGCAGCCCGTTGGGCAGCTCGAAGGTCATCTCCCGGGACAGCGGAAACCACGCGGCGCCCAGGCAGGCGCGGCTCGCGTTGGAGACGGACTCGCTGAAGAAGCGGTTGGTGCGCAGCGGCATGATGCGCGCGTGCCGGCGGCAGACCTCCTCATCGCCGGAGGTGCACGCGTCACCTTCCGCGACGAGGATTGGCGTGCCCTTCACCTTCTCCAGGCGCAGCTTGGTGTGCTTCGCCATGGCGCGCAGCGAGCCCAGGGCCTCCACGCGGAAGCCCTGCTCGGTGCTCTCCACCAGGGCCACCGGGCCCAGGGCCTCGCCGTTGGTGAAGCGCCGCGTCTGCACCCAGACCAGCCGCTGGCCCGCCTGGAGCGTCTCCAAGACGAGGTCCTCCTCGGAGAGCTTCTCCGCGGGAGGGAGGGCCTGCGAGTCCGGACCGGCCTCCACGCACTCGTCCGCGGCCGGGTCCTGCCACCACACCGGGGCACCGGCGCAGTCCACGCTGGGGCGCGGGTTGGCACCCGTGTCCTTGTCGTAGCCGTGGAGCAGCAGCGCGAACCAGGTGTCCGGCGTGGGGAACGAGCGCGCGTTGGGGCCCGCCTCGGCGAAGCACATCGACGGCTTGGGGACGGTGGCGCAGCCGGCCAGCAGCGACAGCGCGACGGCGGAGGCCTGAAGCGTTCGTTTCATGGATTCTCTCAGGCCTCGGCGAACCGGAGGTCCCAGTCGCCTCCCTCGGTCAGGGCCACATGCAGCTTCGGGGGCACCGCGCCGCTCACCAGGTGCTGCAGCAACTCGCGGGACAGCGCCGGCATCAGCGAGCCCTGGAGAATCTGCTCCATGTTGCGCGCCCCCATCTCCGACTCCGTGCAGCGGCGCGCAAGCTCGTCCAGCAACTCTGGCGCCAGCGTCGTCTCCACGTTGTGCGCCGTGCGCAGCCGGCTCACCAGCTTGGCCAGCTTCATCTCGGCAATCTGGCGCATCACGTCGCGCTGCACCGGCCCGAAGGGGACGACCGTCATTCGAGCCAGCAGCGCCGGCTTGAAGTGCTGGCTGAGCGCGGGGCGAATCACCGACAGCACCTCATCGGAGGTGGGCTGCGCGCCGTCCTCGAACATCCGCATCACCAGGTCCGAGGCCAGGTTGCTGGTGAGGATGAGCACGGTGTTCTTGAAGTCCACCGCGCGGCCCTCGCCGTCCGTCAGCGAGCCCTTGTCGAACACCTGGTAGAAGAGGTTCATCACCTCCAGGTCGGCCTTCTCGCACTCGTCCAGCAGCACGACGGAGTAGGGCCGCTGACGCACGGCTTCCGTCAGCAGGCCGCCCTCGCCGTATCCCACGTAGCCCGGCGGCGAGCCGATGAGCCGGCTCACCGTGTGCTTCTCCTGGAACTCGCTCATGTTGAGCGTCGTCATGAAGCGCTCGCCGCCATAGAGCGCGTCCGCCAGCGCCAGCGCCGTCTCCGTCTTGCCCACGCCGCTGGGGCCCACGAAGAGCATCACGCCAATGGGCGTGTCCGGGTTGCGGATGCCGGCCTGGGAGATGCGGATGATTTCCGCAACCTTCTTCAGCGCCGCCTCCTGGCCCCGCACCCGGCCCCGGAGCTTGTCCTCCAGGTTGAGCACCGACTCCAGCAGGTCGCTGCGCATCTTCCCCACGGGCACGCCCGTCCAGCCCGCCACCACCCGCGCGACGATGTCCGCGTCCACGTCCGCGTGTACCAGCGGCACCTCGCCGCGCGTGGCCGCCAGCTTCGCCGCAGCTTCGTCCACGGCCGCCTTCAGTGGCGCGGAGTCCGTGTCCGGAGCGGCCTCGCGCAGGGCCTTGCGGGCCTCCATCAGCGCCGCGACGGCCGTACGCTCCGTCTCCCAGCGCGCATGCAGCGTGGCTCGTGCATCCACCGTGGCGCTCAGCTTCGCCTCGGCGGCCTCCAGGGACGTCTGTTCGTCCGGGCCGCCCGTGCCCTCGGCGAGGTCGCGCTTGCGCGTGTCGCGCTCGCGCTCCAGCGCCGAAATCTCCTGGTCCAGTTGCACCAGCTCCTCGGGCCGGGTGGACAGCTCAATCTTCACGCGGGCCGCGGACGTGTCCAGCAGGTCCACCGCCTTGTCCGGGAGCTGCCGGCCGGAGATGTACCGGCTGGACAGGCGCACCGCGGCGGTGACGGCTTCGTCGCGGATGATGACGCCGTGGGCCGCTTCGTACGTGGGGCGCAGGCCGCGCAGCATCAGCTCCGCGTCCTCCTCGCTGGGCTCCTCCACCTTGACCGGCTGGAAGCGCCGCTCCAGCGCGGCGTCCTTCTCGAAGTACTTCTTGTACTCGGCCCAGGTGGTGGCCGCGAGCGTGCGCAGCTCACCGCGCGCCAGCGCCGGCTTGAGCAGGTTGGACGCGTCCGTGCCGCCCTGCGAGCCGCCCGCGCCGATGATGGTGTGCGCCTCGTCGATGAACAGGATGATGGGGGTGGGGGAGGCCTTCACCTCGGAGATGACGGCCTTGAGGCGGTTCTCGAACTCGCCGCGCACGCCCGCGCCCGCCTGGAGCAGGCCCAGGTCCAGCCCCAGCAGCTCCACGTTCTTCAGCGCGTCGGGCACCTCGCCCCGGACGATGGCCCAGGCCAGGCCCTCCACCAGCGCCGTCTTGCCCACGCCGGGCTCGCCCACCAGGATGGGGTTGTTCTTCCGGCGGCGGGAGAGGATGTCCACCATCTGCCGGATTTCGCGGTGCCGGCCGAAGATGGGGTCGATCTTCCCCTCGCGCACCCGGCCGGTGAAGGACGTGGCGAAGCGCTTGAGGGCTTCATCCCCACGGCCGCCCGCGCCACTGGCCGCGCCTCCCGCGGCGCCACTGGCGGCGGCATCCGCGGAGGCGACCTCGACATTCTCGGGCGAGGGCCGCAGCACCACGTCCAGCGAGCTCATCAGCTCGTCGCGGCTGATGGCGTCCAGCTCGGGGAACAGCTCCGCGGTGTAGCGCGCGCGCCGGCTGACGAACTGGGCGAACAGCAGGCCCGAGCGCAGCCGCGTGGCGCCCTGCTCCACGGAAGCCAGGAGCCACGCTTCCTCGAACCACTGGAACAGCGTCTCGGAGAAGACGGGCCGGCCGGAGCTGCCCGCGCGCAGGCCCTGGAGGGCGCGCTCCATGCTGGCCAGCAGGTGGCGGCGGTCCACGCCGAACTGCTGGAGGATGCGCGCGACGTCCGAGTCCTCCGGCTCCAGCATCTGCACCAGCATGTGCTCCGGGACGATTTCATAGAACCGTCCCGCGCTGGCCCGGGCCACGGCGGCCTCGAGCAGACGGGTAGAGGTGGGCGTCAGGCGACGGACGAGCGCTTTCGGATCGACGCGAATGGGAGCCCCCAAAAAGGAAAGCGGTGATGGACGGTATATCGGGCGCGCCGTGGCGGCGTAAATCCCCGCGCGCCGCGCCCGCCTGCTCTAACAACTCATTTCACCACGGGGACACTCATCTGCGTCTGCTGACTCAGGCCCAGCCACGTGTCCCGCCCGAGCTGACTCGGCTCCCGGCTGGAGAGCCGGAACTGGTGCTGCACGCCTTCGGTGAGCCCCAGCTCCAAATCGTACTCCAGGGGGTCCCTCACGAAGAGGGCTACCACTTCTCTCACCAGTGGCAGCAAGTCCCCTTCCTGCATCAGCCGCTTGTAGGCGCGCGGCGGCAGCGGCCGGATGTGGATTTGAATCTTCCCCGTCCGGTCGAAGGCCTTGCCGCCCAGCAGCATGTTGCGCCCCAGTTGGTGGTTGGAGTGGCCCAGCCGCGCCCGGGCGTCGATGTCCACCCAGCGGCCCACGAACTGGCGCACCGACACCCGCGCGCCCTCCAGGTCGTCGCCCAGCACGTCCTCGAGCGCGACCTCCAACTGCTCGGACGTCCTCGCCCGGCTGGCCAGCAGCGGGGCAATCCGCAGCAGGCGCCAGGTCGGCAGCGTACCCTCCAGGGCCTTCTCGTAGGTGTCGAACCCGCCCAGCGCCAGCAGGCGCCGGGACCACTGGTCCGAGAAGGATGTGTCCGTCTCGCTCGTGACGCGGTACTTCGACTCGATGCGGTACAGCAGCGACAGCAGCCGGTGGTGGAACAGGTCCAGGAACTCGCGCCGCACCGGGTGGTCCGGGTCCTCCTGCGCGACCTCCTCGGCCAGGTAGTGGGGCAGGGGACTCACCGCGCCCGTCAGGCCCAGGAAGCGTGTCACCACCTCGAAGAGCGGCCGCTTCGAATACGGGTCCTCCGCCCGCACCGGCACCTGGTGGAGCGTCACGGACGACACGTCGCCCGAGGGGAACCCCAGGGACGGGTCGTGCCGGAAGCGAATCATCTCCTCGTTGACGGGCCCCGCGCCGCCCACGCGCGTGGCCTGCGACGTCAGCCGCTCCAAGAACGCCACCAGGGGAAAGAAGCCCACCCGGGGCGCCAGCTCGGCCAGCTTCTGGGCCGTCTCTACAAAAGCGTCTGGGAGCCGTTCCTCGGAAGCCACGCGAACTCCGTCTGCGAGGGGTGAAGCCGGATGCTCAGCTCGTTGAAGGAGTTGATGGTGACGTGGGAGGCGAGCAGTTCCTCCAGCACGGAGCCGAAGAGGAACGAATCGCCCACGCCCATGAAGTTCTCTTCGTCCAGGTCCACGCGGGTGCGGTGACCCCGCAGCGGCGCGCCCTCCAGGAAGCGCGTCACCGGCTTCGTCTCCACCGCGCGGATGGCGTTGATGCGCAGGCGGCTGGCGCGCGCCGCCAGGTTGTCGGTGAGCGAATGGAAGTTGTACAGGTCCATCAGCCGCCGCAGTGCGGCCGCGTCCGCCAGCGAGTGCTGGTTGATGGCCAGGTGCGACAGGAGCCGCCAGTGCAGTTCGGTGCCCAGCGGCGCGCGCGCGGGCCGGCTCACCGGGGAGATGTTCTTGAACTTCGCCTGCGTGGGGCTGGCGGAGGTGGATGCCGTCAAGTCACCCACCTGCAGCCGCGAGGGCAGCGAGCGGTTGGTGCACGTCAGGTCCATGGACAGCGCTTCCTCGGCGTTGACCTCCGGCGCGATGTTCCGCGGCGTCTCCAGCGTAATGTACGTGTCGATTCCTTCGTCCAGCGGCGAAGGCGCCCGGCGCAGCCGATAGAAGGACTGCTCGGCGTCCCCGCCCGCGGTGTGGGTGAACTCGTAGAAGGGCCGGTAGACGCGCCGCTCGTTGCGTCCGGCCTTCAGGCCCGTCACCGAGTCCACCGAGTAAATCTCCGCGTGGTTGGGGGGCAGGTCGGACGCGCGCAGCAGGTGCTCCCGGTCCAGCGTGCGGTGGAGGATGGGGTCCGCCGGCACGCTGAAGAGGTTCACCACGGGGGCGCAATGTAGCCGGAACATCTCCCGGTGGATGCGCGCATCCAGGGGCGGCGGCCGCTCCAGGTGGAAGGCAATCTCGAAGCGGTCCTCTTTCAGCCCGGCGGCGGCGTCCAGCCCGCGCACCTCGAAGAACAGGAACTTCTCCGGCAGCGTCAGGTACTCCTGGAGGTGCCGGTAGCCCTCGCTGGCGCGCGGCCAGGGCAGCAGCTTGAAGTCCCGGTGGAAGCCCACCGGTTGGATGGCATTCACCGGCAGCTTGATGCCGTCTCCCTGGCCAGACGCGCCGCGCACGCGCACCTGGCGGCAGTAGCGGAGCAACCACAGCAGCACCACCGACGCAGCGGACAGGTCGGCGTGGATGAACAGGCGCAGGCCTTGCTCGCGCAACACCTCCGCGCGGCCCTGCTCCGTCGTCTGGAAATAGAGGCGCAGCACCGGCGCGGTGATGGACGACCGGTCCAGGAGTGCGTCGGTGAGCTGCACCGGCAGCAGGTCCACGTCCGTGGTGGTGCGGAAGACGCAACTGGTGCCGTCAATCGGCTGCGACGCCACCTCCGCCCCGGCGGCCAGCCGCGAGCGGCCGCGCAGCGCGCGCAGGTGCGGGGTGAACTCGACGATGGTGGAGGCCGGCAGCGGGCGCAGGTAGTGCGGTAGCAGCAGCTCGGTGAGCCCGTGCACCAGCTCCGGCACGTCGTCGTCCACGCGCTCGCGGATGCGGGCCGCGAGGAACGCGAAGCCCTCCAGCAGCCGCTCCACGTCCGGGTCCGCGCCGCGCTCCACCAACAGGCCCGCGACAGAGGGGTTGGCCAGCCCGAAGGCCCGTCCCATCTCCCGCAGGTACGACAGCTCGCTCAGGTAATACTTGCTGAACATCCTCGCCCTCCGCCACGCACCCCTGGATTCACCCGGCTCACCACAGGTCCACGCGTCCGCCCGGGTGCACCTGGGTATGGAAACGCACCATGCCTCGTCGATCCCGCGTGGCCAACTGGGCGGTGATGTCGAAGCGCAGCGCCGTCGGGTCCACCGGGTCCGCGTTGTAGTGCACCACCACGCTCTTCAGGCGCGGTTCGAACTCCTGGATGGCCTGCCGGATGGACTGCGTCATCCGCGGTATCGCCGACGGGTAGGAGTGGACGATGTCGTTCAGGTCCAGGATGCCGTAGCCGGGTGAGGCCACGGACTCTCCCTTGCGCGTGTTGAGGAGGTTGCGCAGGTGCTCGGCGATGGATTCAACGACGTCGCCAGGCGGGGCGAGCGTGCCGTTGCCTTCAGCGATGCGCGACAACAAGCCTCGGGAGCCCATGGATTTCCTTCAACAACGGAGTACCCCAACCCCCGGCCGCCCGCGGAGCCCACTTGCACGGACGGCCGGTGGAGGGACTGACATCAACGCTGGGTGTCCCAGGTGTCCTCGTGCGTAACGCCGCCCTGGGTGATGGTCCAGTTGATGGTGTGGAACACCAGCTGGAGGGTCTCCATCGGGGGCAGGTTGGTGCTCGCCGGCACGAAGGAGTTCGGCACCGTCTGTTGGATGGCGTTGATGCGGGCCTTCTTGATGGACACCGTGTAGAACTGCTCGGTGGTGCCGTCGCCCGTCGGGTTCGGACGGAAGAACTTGAAGGTCGCGTCGATGACCTGGTTCTCGCAGAGGGCCTTCATCAGCAGCGGCGACGACTTGTCGATGCGCTTGGTGATTTCGATGCCCTCGTACTGGCGGCGGCCCGTCGCCAGACCCGAACCGGCCTCGCGAGCGGTGAAGACCTTCTGGCTGTACGCGACGCACTCGATGGAGTCCGCGCGGCCCAGGCTGGTCTGCGTGCTGTCGCCCTTGATGTCGCTGCCGTTCGCCTTCAGGTACAGGTGTACTGATTCAGCCATGACTTCAACCTCGTCGCTTTGCGCGCGTCCGCGCGCTGGTGGACCCAGGCTCACCCTGAGCCTGGGCTTGTTGGAGCCCCTAAACTAGCTGAAATGACCGACGCTGGGTGAAACGGGCTCTACTCCTTGTCCAGCTTGCCCACGAGGGACAAGGTGAACGATGCACCCATGTACTTGAAGTGGGGGCGCACCTGCAGGCTGCAGCGGTACCAGCCCGGCTGACCCTCCACGTCCTCCACCACCACGCGCGCGGCGCGCAGGGGGCGGCGCGAGCGCACGGCGGGAGCAGGGTCGTCCATGTCGGAGATGTACTGGCTGAGCCAGTGATTGAGCTCGCGCTCCAGGTCCGACTTCTCCTTCCAGCTACCAATCTGCTCGCGCTGGAGCACTTTGATGTAGTGCGCCAGGCGGGTCATGATGAACATGTAAGGGAGCTGCGTGCCCAGGCGATAGTTGGTCTCCGCCGCCTTGCCCTCCGGGGTGTTGCCGAAGAACCGGGGCTTCTGCGTGGAGTTGGCGCTGAAGAAGGCCGCGTTGTCGGAGTCCTTGCGGAACACCAGGCCGATGAAGCCCTCCTCGGAGAGCTCGAACTCGCGCCGCTCGGTGAGCATGACCTCGGTGGGAATCTTGGTCTGGATCTCCCCCATGGCCTCGTACTGGTGCAGCGGCAGGTTCTCCACCGCGCCGCCGGACTGGGGACCGATGATGTTCGGGCTCCAGCGGAACTTGGCGAACGAGTCCGCCACGCGGCTGGTGAGCGCCACGGAGGCGTGACCCCACAGGTAGCGCTCGTGGTGGCCCACGACGTCTTCGGTGAAGTTGAAGGCCTTCACCGGCACCGTCTTCTCACCGTAGGGCAGGCGCAGCAGGAAGCGCGGCAGCGCCAGGCCCACGTAGCGCGCGTCCTCGCTCTCACGGAACGAGTGCCACCGGGCGTACTGCGGACCCTCGAAGAGCGACTTGAGGTCCTTCAGGTCGGGCAGCTTGAGGAAGCTCTCCTCGCCGAACACTTCCGGCGCGGCATTGCCGATGAAGGGCGCGTGCGCCATGGCGGCCACGGAGGCGCACTTGCGGAGCAGCTCCATGTCCTGCGGGCCCACGTTGAAGTCGTAGTTGGCGGAGATGATGCCGTAGGGCTTGCCACCGAAGACGCCGTACTCGTTGGAGTACACGAGCTTGTACAGGCCGCTCTTGGTGACCTCGGGCGCGTCCTCGAAGTCCTTCTGCAGGTCTTCCTTGGAGGCGTTCAGCATCTCCACGCGGGTGTTCTCGCGGAAGTCGGTGCGGTCCACCATGAACTTCAGCGAGCGCCACGAGGACTCCAGCTTCTGGAACTCCTTCGCGTGGAGGATTTCGTTGACCTGGGAGGACAGGCGCTTGTCGATTTCGGCAATCATCGCGTCGACGAGCGCCTTGTCCACGCGCTCCTCGGAGCGGTTGGGCGCCAGCATCTCGGTGATGAAGGCCTGCACGCCGCGCTTGGCGACGTCGTAACCCTCGTCCTTCGGCTTCAGCTTGGCCTCGGACAGGATTTCGTCGAGCAGGGACAGCGAGGCGTCATTGGCGACGCCCGTGGACTTCTGGGTCTGGGTCTCGTTGGCCATGGTGATTCGGTTCCCCCGGAAAGGGCTACTTGGTCTCTTCGGTCAGACCCAGTTCCTTGATGAGCGCCTTGCGTCCGTCCTCGTCGGCGAGCAGAGCCTGGAGCTTCTTGCGGAACGCCGGCAGGTTGCCCAGGGGGCCCTTGAGGGCGTTGAGCGCGCTGCGCAGCTCGAGCAGCTTCTTCAGCTCCGGCACCTGATTGACGACGCTCTCGGGCGAAAAGTCATTCAGGTTCTTGAACTGGAGCGACACGTTCATCGTGGCGTTCGGGTCCGCCGAAAGCTTGTCGGCGGCGGTCAGGGTGACCTTGAGGTTCTGCTGGGCCATGACTTCGTTGAAGTTGGCCTTGTCCACGTTGATGGGCGCGCGCTGCTCCAGCGGACGGGCGTCTTCCTGACCCGTGAAGTCCCCCAGCATCAGCACCTTCAGCGGCAGCTCCACCTGCTCCTGCGCGTTGCCGGTGGCGGGCTTGTAGACGATGTTGACGCGCTCGGTAGGGGCGACGGAACTCTCTTTGCTCATCTGCGGCTTTCTCCTTGAGAACTGCGTAGAAGACGCGGGCGTCGCATGAGGGAGAGCTTCGCCGCGGTACGACGGGTGTCTTTCAAGCGCCGACGCGCAGCGTGGCGGAAGAGTCCAGCAACGCTAGACGACGATACCGGTTTCGAAATTTCACTGCCACCGGTCCAGACTCCTTTTCGGCTTCGGTGCGGGTTTGCAGCCACCCCTCCAGACACGCGGCGGCGAGCGCTGGCTCCCAGGTGTCGAGCGCGTGGGCGGAGACCTCTTCGTCCAGCGCGTCATAGACGGCGCGCGCGAGCGGCAACTGGCCCGCATTGGCACACAACCGCGCCAGCTCCAGCCGGGAGATGAAGCGGGCGCGGCCGGTGCTGGCGGCGGCGACGGCGGCCTGCAACCGGGTGACAGCTTCGTGGACACGGCCTTCCTCCAGCAACGTGCGGGCTTCGGCTTCCAGCGCCGCGCTGTCGGCATGGACAGACGGGCCCAGCGACAGGGGCCCCAGCGCCAGGGTCGTGGACACCGACGCCACGGCGGCGGAAGGGGCGGGTGGGGGCGCGCTCGCGCGGAGGACGTGGTCGCGCAGCCAGTCCTGGGTGGCGTCGTCCGTGAGCGGGCTTCCCAAGGTGGAGATGAGCGTCTCCACGCCGGTCATGCGGCGGAGCTGGATGGCCAATTCCTGTACCAGCGCGGTGCGAGCCCCGGCGTACGCGGCACCCAGCCCCTCCAGGGCGGTGGCGCTGTACCGGTGGAGCGTCAGCGTGAAGCGGTGGCGGGCCAGGGCCGACTCGGACTCGTCCAGCAGCTCGCCCCAGCGCTGGTTCTGCTCCAGGGTCTCCAGCTTGGTTCCCAGCAGGTCCGGCAGTGGGTGAATCTGGGTGCGGCCATTGCCATCCGTGGCGGGCGGCTGGGTCAGGTGCAACCACAGGCCCATGCGGTTGAGGCGGTAGGAGAGCGGATCCTCGGGGCTGGCCCGGCGCAGCGCGCCCGCGGCTCCCAGCAGCGCGCCGCCCACGGTGCGCAGGAAGTCGGTGATCGCCTCCACGCTGGACAGATCCGGGGCGGCGGGAAGCTCGGGGAGGGGCGGGACTTCGATGGCGGCGCGCGGTGGTGCGGGTGTGCCGTTGGCGGAGGCGCCGCCCTGGCTGGCTGCGCTGGCTTTGGCGGTGCCCTGAGCGGTGCTGATTTTGGCCGGGGCGGGGGCGTTCTTCGCCGTGGGATTGCCCGGGGCGGTGTTGCCTTTACCCGGGGCGGCGCTGTTTCCAGCACCGTTGGCTTGAGCAGGTTTGCCGTTGGCGCTGGCATTGCCCGCCTCCCGAGCGGAGCGGTTGCCATTGCCGTTCGTGGGCGTTTCAGCGCTGTCCGAAGGCGCTCCTGGCCGCGTGCCATTCGCGGAGTCCGCCGCGCGCACAACGGTCTCTCCATCCTCGCCGGACGGGGTGTCCTCGTCCTGGGACGACGCAGTCCCATCCACCGGCGGCTGCGAGGCGTCTGCGTCCTCCGAGGACGCGGTGCGTCCATCCGGTACGCTCTCGGGTTCGGGCTCGGGGAGTCCGGCGCGGAGCCGGGCGATGGCATCCTGGAGCGGCCCGAACGCGGGGGCCATGTCGGAGAACCGCTCGCGTGAGAGCTGGGCCAGGCGCTTCACCGCGACCGCCAGCGCATCCAGGGGCTCCGCGCTCACGGAGGCCTGGTCTACGGTGGGCAGGATGCGGCCCAGCCGGTCCACGAACCAGGCCACGGCGTTGGCTCGGCCGCGCAGCCGCTTCGCCTCCGGGAAGAGGTCCTGCCAGTAGCGCTCCGTCACCTCGGCGAGCACGGCCGTGCCGGTGGCCGCGCCGTCCAGGCCTCGCGTGGCATACAGGCCATAGGCCATGTACGAGGCGAGCCAGAGGTCCTTGGTGGTGTGCTTCAGCAGCTCGCTGGCGCCCTCGACGACGTCATCCCAGCGCACGGCGTTGCTGGCCGGAGACTCCAACTTCGCGACTTCCAGCGCGACGGCCTCGTATGCGGGCTCGTGCTTCGCCTGCACGCCGGCCGGGGACGCCCCCGGCACGGGCTCGGCCCAGGGGAGGGCACGTTCACGAAGCTGTTCCAGGGAGGGAGGCATAGGCGTGGTGGGGCTTCAGCGCGAAAGCGTCTGCAACAGCTGTTCCAGGGTGGTGGACGGCGCGTCGATGACCTGTCGCGCCGAGGCCGTGAGGCCCTTGCGCGCGTTGTCGATGGCGGCGGGGCGCTCGGTGCGCAGCGGCCACACCTGGGCGCCCGGACGGCTGGGCTGGGCCAGCGCGAGGAAGAGGGCCGGGGAGGCCGCTCCCAGGCTGATGAGCAGCCGGGGCTTCTCGCCCTCGGACCAGAAGAAGGCCGGCGGCTGGTGCGTCCACTTGAGCAGCCGCGAGGACAGCTCCAGCCAGGCCACGGGTCCCACGCGCGTGGTCAGCGGACAGTCCAGGGTGACGCCAGCCGGTGACTGCTCCTTGCCGCGCTCGCCCGCGCACGCGGTGAGGAAGGTGTGCAGCGCGTAGTAACGCCCACCTTCCGGCGTGCCCTCCACCACCGGGCCCAGCAGGTCCACGGTGTGGTGGTCCGCCAGCACGGCGTTGAGCAGCCGCTTCGCGAGGCTGTAGTCCCCCGGCCCCGGCAGGGGCAGCGCCGCCACGCGCTCCAGCAGCTGTGGCACCTCCAGCTCCGCGGCGGACTGCGCCAGCGCACCGGCGGCGCGCAGGAAGGGCTGGTACGCCTCGGGCGTCAACGCGAGCCGCGAGGCCGTCTCCGCGGAGGACACCTCGGTGAAGACGGCCAGGGGGAACGCCCGGCCCACGCTGTCCTGGCTGGGCGCCATCAGCCCCACCAGTGCTTGCTTCTGGCCGGGCGCGGTGAAGACGAAACAGACGGGCTCGGCGGGCAGGTCCACCCGGGCTCTTCGCGAACGCTCCACGCCCGCTTCCATCCAGCCGTAGAGCTGGAGGGCCAGCGGGGTGGCCGCGTTGTGGCGGATGAATTCGGCCTGTCGGGGCGTCTTGCCCAGCAGGCCGATGCGCGGAGACTGCACTGCCATGTCAATGAACCCTATCCGCCGCGATGGCCTGCGGCGCGCACTCGCCTTTGCGAGCGATGGTCGTCGGCGGCTGCAACCCCGGGTCCCGGAAGATGGCCAGCAGCTTGGACGTGTTGCCCGACATCCCGAAGAACGGGTTGGCGGTGCGCTCCGGACGGAAGTCGATGGAGACCAGCGCGCCGTTCATCTCCTCGATTTCCCACGTCGCGGTGAAGTAGCGGCCGTCCGCGCTGGGCTCGATGCGCTTGACGCGCTCCAGCAGGCGGAACAGGCCCCAGTCACCCTCGGCCTCCAGCGTCGTCTCCGTGGAGCCATCCGCGCTCTGCACGGTGATGCGGGCGCCGAGCTTGCCTGCCTGACCGGGCCAGATCATCGGCTTCCACACCGTGTCCGGGCCGTTGCGGTACGTCTCGTCCGTCCCGTCGAGCGTCAGGGTGATGGATGAAATCTGCGAAGCCATGCCGTCCGCGGAGACGCCCGGGCGCAGGCGCACCTGGAAGCGGACCAGCGGGTCCACCGTGTCGCCGCCGGGGAAGAGCGTGGTGGAGAGCGCGCCCGTCTTCTCCAGGAAGCCGAGCAGGTCAGGCCGGTACATGACCCCGCCTGACGAGGTGAACTCCCACCGGCGTCCGGTGGCCACCACGTCCTCCAGGAGCTGCTCCTTGACGAACTTGCGCACCAGGCCGCCTTCGGGGCGCAGGAACTCCGCGACCTCGGGCAGCGGCGCGTCTGCCTGCGACGCGCGGTCAAACGGGTACTTGCCCTTGAAGGCGCTGCTCCACGCCATCACCACCTGGTCCTGCCACAGCTTGCTCTTGTTGCAGGCCACGCCCACGAACACCACCGAGCGCATCTCCTGGAACGGCGGCAGCAGCAGCCGCTCGAAGATGGCGACGTTGTCCGTCTGCTTGCGGACCATCATCTCCACGTTGTTGCGGGTGGACTCAATCTTGTCCAACAGCAGGCCGGACTCGGCCGGCTTGTCCTTCACCGCCAGCAGCGTCGTCTGGACGGTGGCCAGCTGGTCTTCATACGAATCCAGCGCCGTCAGGGACTCCTCACCGTCCTCCGTCTTGGAGGTCTCCGTGGCGAAGCGGATGAGCGAGGCGAACTCGCGCTCCAGGTCACGGGCCGTGACTTCCTGGGCGCCGGAAGGTGAGTTGGCGTTCAGCAGCTCGCGCTTCTGCGGCACGTCCTTCCCGGGCTCCGAGCCGAACAGCTTCCCCGCCTTGGCCAGGAAGCCCGTGTCGGCCTCCGCCGCCTTGGCGTCGCGCTTGTCGAGCACCACGTTGTACGTGAGCGCGCGGAACAGCCGCCCGTAGGGCTTGGGCTTGCCACGCGTCAGGTTCGTCAGCAGGCTCTCCATCTGCGTCAGGTTCTCCGGTGCCTGCACACGGATGGCGCCGAGGAAGTCCTTCCACTCCTGGGTGTAGGCCTCGAAGTAGCGGGTGCGCAGCTCGCGCCGCGAGCTCACCGTGTCCACCTTCTCATCGCGGTCCAGCACCCACGACTGCTGGTCCTGGAAGGCCAGGTCCAGCCGCTCGCGGATGACGTCGTCGTAGGCCTTGCGCGTGAAGGCGCCCCGCACGCGCGAGGTGGCGCTCATCTGCGGCACCGAGCCCACGAGCTGCTCCAGCGTCACGTCCGGGTACGCGCCGCTCATGTTGGCCACCAACTGCGCCAGCTCCAACCGCACCAGGGGCACGTTGTTGAGCGAGCGGCGCGCCGACTGCACCACGCCGGTGACGCGGCCGAAGGCGATGCGCTGCTCGCGCGCCGGCTTCCGCTCCTCGGGGAGCATCTGCTCGTTGGCGAGCATCAGCAGGAACGTCTCCGCGTGGTTCGCCACGGCCCGCTCGTCCACCGCGTCGCCCCGCACGCGCTTCCAGTGCTTGACGATTTCGTCCTGGAGCCACTTGCGCTGCAGTTCGTCCAGCTCCGGCTCGCGCGGGTCGCGGGGCGTGGTCACCAGCAGGTACATCTTCAAGTCGTCGAAGTACTGGCGGTACGCGTCGAAGTGCTTGCTGTAGTCCTCGTCGCTGCGCACCGTCAGCAGGTCCGGGTTCTTCCCGAACGTGTCCAGGCGCTGCTGGATGAGCTCGAACTGCTTGCCGAGCAGCACCCTGCGCAGCGCCGCGTTGTAGAACTGCCGCGCCTGCGGCAGCAGCTTCTGGCCCTGGTAGAGGCCGAAGCGCATGAACACCGGGGCGCTGCCTTCCTCGTACTCCGTCAGCTCCTGGAGCCGGTTGCGCAGCGGAATCAGGTCCTCGACGCGGCGGATGTCGTCACGCGGGTCCAGATTCACACTGGTGATGGCCTCGGTGACGGCCTCCGCCATGTTGCGGTTCTTGAAGAAGGACACCGTGGGTAGCGACAGCAGCAGCACCGTGGCGGCGGAGGCCGCGCTGGCCAACATCATCCGCTGGCGGCGCACCCTCGCTTCCTCCAGCGAGCTGCGCACGGCCACCTGCTGGTCCTGGAACATCACCTTGGTGAAGACGTCCCAGAGGAAGTAGCTGCGGCCGTCCGTGGCGCCATCCGTCTGCGCCCGGCCGTTGGTGCTGCCGAAGATCTCCGCCGCGGACGGGGACACCTTGTCCACCGGGCGCAGCTCCTGCGTGCCGCTGTTGAAGTAGAGGCCGCGGAAGACGGGCGTGTCCTGGAACACGTTCTCCAGGAAGAGCGGCTGGAGGAACTCCGCCAGGTTCTTCCGGAGCGCGTCGAACTTCTGCGGGAAGCCGTAGATCTTCTCGCGCGTCTCCAGCCGGCGCTCCTGGCCCAGCCGGCGCAGCGAGCGCTGCTCCAGCACGGAGAGCATCTGGTCGAAGCGCTCGCGGAACAGGTCCGTGCTCGCCTCGCGCTGCTGCTCCAGCGGCACGGTGAAGCCCCAGATCTGCCCGCGCTCCACGCGCGACAGGTCGGAGAACATCTCCACGAAGCCGGGCAGCAGGTCGCACTTGGTGATCATCACGTACACCGGCACCAGCATCTTCAGCCGGGTCGTGATTTCATCCAGGCGCTCGCGGATGGTCTGCCCCATCTCCCCCACGGCCTGCGGGTCCGCGTTCAGCAGCTCGCTGACGCTGATGGCCACGATGAGGCCGTTGATGGGACGGCTGGGGCGGTGCTTCGCCACCGTGTCCAGGAAGGCCAGCCACTCCGGCCGGTCCTCTTCCGCGCTGGTGTAGCGGCCGGCTGTGTCCAGCAGCACGGCCTCGTTGGTCAGCCACCAGTCACAGTTGCGCGTGCCGCCCACGCCGCGCACGCCGCCGCGCGCGGAGAGATACGGGAACTTCAGCCCGGAGTTGCGCAGCGCGGTGCTCTTGCCGGCGCCCGGTGGACCGACGATGAGGTACCAGGGCAGCACCGCCAGCGCGTCCTTGCCACCGCGCGCCAGCTTGGAGGCCTTGAGCGCCTCCACCGCCTTGGTGAACTCCGACTGCATGGCCTTGATTTCAGGCTGCAGGTCCGGCCGCACGGTGGTGGCCTGCTCATCCGCCTGGGCCGCCAGCGCGCCCTCCAGCTTCTTGGCGGCGGCGCGCGCGCGGATGCGCTTGACCAGCCACACCACGCCGGCGGCCAGCAGGCCCGCGAGCGCGGCGACGATGGCCGCCTGCTGCATGGTGAGGCCCAGGTAGGTCATCAGGGCGAACATCGGCGCGCCGATGCCCAACAGCGGTAACAGGTACGCCATCACTGCGCCCCCCCCGTTGCCTGCGTCTGGCTGGCGCTCGTCGCCGTGTTGCGGGCCGCGTGGACCTCGATGCGGCTTCTCAGCTCACCGACCTTGTCGTTGAGGAAGAACTGCAGCACGCCGTAGAACAGGACGGCCACCGCGAGCGCCCCGGCGGAGATGCTCACCATTGACGCCTTCTTGCGCTTGGAGAGCAGCGATTCGGTGGGCCGGTCCCCGTGCGGCGACAGCACGTCGAAGTCGAAGGGCCGCGCGCGCTCCAGGTCCTTCTGCACCGTGTCGATGAGCGTCATCAGCTCCAGCTCGCCGCCGCGGATGCGGTAGCGGCCCTGGAAGCCGAAGAGCATGCACAGATAGTAGACCTGCAGCACCTCGTGCCGGTGCGGGTCCTTTCGCACGGTGTTGAGGCGCGCGAAGAAGCCGTCGCCAGCGACGTTCTCGTTGAAGTAGTGGAGCTGGAGGGGCATCCAGAGCTGTCGGTACTCCTCCGGGCGGCCCAGGACGACCTCGTCGATGAGCGCCACGAGCGCGTAGGCCATGTCCTGGGCATCCTGATGGCTGAAGCCCAGCACGGCGGCGCGGCGCAGCGTCTCGTCCACCACGCCGCGAAGGCGGTGGTGCAGCGTCTCGGGCGGGGGCACCGCCGAGGCTTCGGAGCCGCGCAGTTGGATGGCGGCGTCGAAACAATCCTTCGTGGCTTCGGTGACTCGGTCCATGGGCGGCTCGGGGCGTCAGCGATTGGCGGTGGGAACCGCGAGCAGTTCCACGGTCGTTCGGTTCGCGTCGAACGGCTGCGGGAGGTAGATGGCGAGGTTGCGGTCCCGCATCACGTTCCTCCAGTAGCCGTCATTCATGGAGAGGCTGAAGTAGACGGTGCCTGGCTGCACGGGGACTTCGGGCGGTGGCCGGTACGTCACCGCCAGCGGCACGCCGGGCGCGGCGGCCTGCACCAGCGCGCGGATGTCCTCCCAGGCGGCCACCTTCGACAGCTTGGGGAGCTGCTCGGCCACCACCCGCTCCGGCAGCTCGCTGCGCACCGCGAGGATGAAGTGGCCGCAGCGCTCCAGCCGGTCGTCCTCCAGCCGGCCGCGGAACATGCCGTCTGCGCCCGCCGTCAGGTCCACCGACAGGCACTGCTCCAGCGCCACCGCGCGCATCAGCTCGGAGAGGCGGCGGAACAGCTCCTCGAAGGTGGCGCGCAGGTTGGTGAACTGGAAGGTGGGCAGCGTGGACGGGTCCGCGCTGACGGAGAAGGTGCACAATTGCCCCGCGCACTGCGCCAGCGCCAGGTACAAGTCCCTGGGCCGCAGGTTGCCCGCGTCCAGCGCGTGCTGGATGAAGGGGATGGTGCCGTTGAGCGCGTTGAGCTCCAGGAAGAGCGTCACGTCGCCCGCGGTGAACTCCAGCGCCGAGGCGTCCCGGTGCCGCCGCCGCGAGGACAACTGCCGCTGCTTGGACACCATCAGCCGCAACATCGTCCGCAGCTCGTTCATGACGAACGGGGACGCGTCGATGCGCAGGCACGGCGGGATGAAGGACTCCACCAGCATCAGGTTGCCGGAGCGGTCGCGGGACAGCTCGCACAGCTTGATGGACTCGAAGTCGTCGCGCGGCTCGGTGCCGAACAGCAGGCGCACGTTGCGCTGACCGAAGGCCACCTGCGAGATGGAGGTGGAGGCCGTCAAATCACTGACGGGGCGGGAGGCGGGGGTGTAGCGCGGGCTGCTGCCCAGCCGCTCCCCGCTGCCGAAGCTCTCCACGCCGCTGCGTTCGCGCGGCACGCCCAGGTACACGTCCAGGGTGCGCTGGGCGGGCGGGAAGTAGCCATCCGCGGGCCGAGCGGGCGGCGCCTCCGCGTCTCCGGACTCGAAGGAGACCGGCAGCCCGTCGGGGAGGATGCCGGTGAAGTGGGTCAGCTGCACCTGGCCGGCGCGCAGCGCCTCCATGTCGAACTCCAGGGCCACGACGCCCCAGGGATACGGTTCGAGCGAGGCCAGCCGCTGATCCAGCAGTTGCTCGTGGTAGAGGTCCTGCTGCTGGAGGTGGTGGGGGCTCATGAACATGCCCTCCGACCAGACGACTCGCTGCACGGACTTCATACACCTCTCCGCGGCGACACGCCGTCGCCTGCTTGGGGTTGGAGTCGAGGCTCCGGCGCCTGCGTCATGGGCCGGAACATCAGGTCAATCTGATAGCCTTGCAGCCGGTAGCGGAAGACCTCGTCCCCCGGCTTCGGGTCGCCCTGGTCACCCGCGGGGCGCTCCACGCAGCGCGCTTCCTCCACCACGGGGAGCGCCGCCACCGTTCGCCACGAATAGCCCAGCGGCTGCCGGAAGTGCCCCATGGCCAGGACGAAGCGGGCCTTCGGATCACGCTGCACCCAGCGCTTCACCTGGCGGCCGGGCGGAATCACCAGCTCGGCCACCTGGAGCAGGTCCTCCTTGAGGAACTCCTCCGGCTTGCCCCACAGGTCCTTGAAGCCCGCGCGCTCCAGCCGGACGCTGTCCTTGAGCTGGACGATCTGCACCACGGTGGGCAGCGAGCGCCCGCGCGCGTCGGGATTGAGCTGCTCCGACGCATCCACCACCACCTGGAACGGCGGCGGCGTCTCACACGCCTGGGGCACACGCTTCACGCAGCCCGCGCTCCCGCTCAAGGCGGCCGCGAGCGCGATGACCACACCCCACCGGAGGTTCCGGCCGGCACTCCACACCCGACCGGCGCCTGTGTGTCCTAGCGCCAAGATTCGTATTCCTTGAAAGAACGCACGGGTCCTTACAACTTCCGTGCGAAGCGTAAACTGCCAGACAGGACGGACAGGATTCAAGCCACCCCAGATGGCGGTTCCCTGTCTGCTCCTAGTTCTCGGAAATCTTGGAGCCCTTGATGACGACGTCGCCCGTCGCGGTGACCTCAATCTTGGCGCCCTTGATGACCACGTCCCCGTTCTTCTTCACCTGGAGCGTGGCGGAGCCAACCTTGAGGGTGAACTGCTCCTGGGCAACCAGTGAGATTTCCTTTGCGGACAGTGTGTAGGCGTCCTTGGCGGCGTGGTTCACCTTGCCGGCCACGCTGACCAGCATGTCCTTGTCCACCTTGAGCGTGCGGGACTTACCCACCTCTTCGGAGAGGTCCCCGCCGACCTGGAGCGTGCGGGCGCCCTTGACCGTCTCGGACTTCTTGGCGCCGACGACCTCCACCTTGGCGCCGCCCACCTGTTCGGACTTGAGGCCGCCCACCAGTTCGTTGAAGGCGGCGCCCACGGTGACGGCGAGCGCGCCGCCCACGTTGAGCATCTTCCCCAGGGCCACCGTCTCCGCGGAGGCCATGGCCACCGTGAGGGCCTGGTTGCCGCTGACGCTGATGGACTGGTCCCCGGCCACCGCTTCGGTGTGGTTGCCGCCCACGGTGGTGGAGCGATTCTGCGTGACGGCCAGCGTCTGGTTGCCGGTGACGGTGCTGTCGTCGTTCTTCTTCACCAGCAGGGCCTGGTTGCCCTCGATGACGCGGGAGCGGTCCTTGCGCACCAGCAACGTCTCGTTGCCGCGGACCTCCTGCGTCTTGTCGTTCTCCACGACGATGTTGAAGTCCTTCTGCGCGTGCAGATAGACGAGCTCGCTGCCGGCCGCGTCCTCGAAGCGCAGCTCGTTGGAGCCCGCGCCGCCGGGGCTGGAGCTGGAGCGCAGCGTGCTCTGCGTCTTGCTGCCGGGCAGGTCGATGGGCGTCGGATTCGCCCCGTTGTAGACGCTGCCGGTGACGATGGGCCGGTCCGGGTCGCCCTCGAGGAACTCGACGACGACCTCATGGCCGATGCGCGGCAGGTACAGGGCGCCCCAGCCCGGGCCCGCCCAGGCCTGGCTGACGCGGATCCAGCACGAGCTCTTGTCGTTGTTCTTGCCCTCGCGGTCCCAGTGGAACTGGACCTTGATGCGGCCGTGCTCGTCGGTGTGGATCTCCTCACCGCTGGGGCCCACCACGATGGCCGTCTGCGCGCCCGGAATCACCGGCCGCGGCGTCACGCGCGGCGGGCGGAAGGGCACCTCCGCGGGCTGGCAGAGGAATTCGTTGCGGTAGTCCTCCCGGCTGCGCAGCGAGCCCTGCTCGATGCTCAGCGCCTCCGACTGGTGGCCCAGGTGCCGCACGGAGACGGGCAGGTACTTGCGGTTGGCGGACTCGTCCGGGTGCTCCGCCAGTTCGAAGGAGTGGCCCACGCAGATGCGGCGGCTGTAGCTGGCGCCCGTCACCGTCTCCGCCCGCGCGCGCAGCTCCTCCAGGCGCACCTTCGCCAGGCTGCGGCCGGGCGCGGGCTCTTCATAGCGGCCGGGGTAGTCGTAGATTTCGAGCGCGGCCTCGCCGTCCTCTGCCTCGGAGCTGGCACCCAGGTCCTGGGCGGGACGCAGGAAGTTGTAGTCGCGCAGGGCCACCGCGCCGGGCTGCACCTCCATGCGGGAGACCAGCTCGTGGACGTACTCCTGCGAGGCGACCATCTGGCTGCGCTCGCGGAAGACAAGCTTGGACTCGCCCTGCATCTCGGGATTGGCGGAGGCGCCGTCGCCAATCACCATCATGTGGGCGTCCTCGCCGTGCTCGAAAAAGTAGAAGATGCCTTCTTCCTCCAAGAGGCGGGACACGAAGTCGAGGTCGGACTCGCGGTACTGCACGCAGTAGTCGCGCTTGGGGTACTCGCCGGTGAGCGCCAGCCGGTGCTCCACCTTGGCTTCATCCAGCACCTTGTGGACGATGTCCGGGACGGTCATCTCCTGGTAGATGCGGCTCTTGCGGCGGTGGCGCAGCGTCCACAGCCGCGGCACCACGGTGGCGCGGTAGCGGCGGCGCTCCGGGCCATTGCCTTCATCCCACCGTGACATGCGCGACACGATGCCGTGGAAGAAGCGCGCGGTGCCGTCTCCGAGCATGACGGTGAGCCGCGCGTCCTGGCCCAGCAGCGCCTTCTCATCCACGTCCACGTCCGGCCGGGCGGCCAGTGCGACCTCCACCGCGTAGGGCTGGGACAGCGTCTCCTCGGCTTCAAAGCCAAGGACGGCCAGCTCTCCGGCGGTGAAGGGCCCTGCCTGGAACTCGAACTCAGCCTGGTTGGCTTTCAAGGCGGCGTTCGCGATCATCCACAGTCCCCCAGCGCGGGGCCTCGTCCATGGGATTGGGCCCGATTGTGGTGCGGCAGCATGCCACGAATTGGCGTACCAGGGGGGCCTGACACGAAATTTTCATTGCGGACGTGCGCTGGCACTGGAGCGACCCCATTCCAGGTCGGACTTCGGTGTAGAGTGGAAAAGGGGGGCTGGCTTGAAACTGCGGGTCTTCCCGGGGTACCCAGACGGCTTCGGGGAGAACCATGAGAAGAAAAGAGCTCCTGCACCGCGGGCTCGCGCTGGCACTCGCGCTGACGTCGCTGTCCGCCGGGGCGCAGGAAGCACCCGTGTTGCGAGGCTTCGACCTGGAGCGCCTGGAGCTGAATCCCGGCGCGGAGGGTTCGCTCCTCGTCGGCATGGGCGAACTGCTT
The DNA here is from genome assembly GCF_006518205.1 of Myxococcus sp. CA005. Classification (NCBI taxonomy): domain Bacteria; kingdom Pseudomonadati; phylum Myxococcota; class Myxococcia; order Myxococcales; family Myxococcaceae; genus Myxococcus; species Myxococcus sp. CA005. The sequence goes on from NZ_SRLV01000009.1 coordinate 66,374, forward strand.
CCCGTGGGGGCGTTCCGCGCGACGGTGATGATGCACTACGCACATCAGCCGCTCGTCTACATGGACAACCTCATTCGCGAGCAGCCCGAGGTGGCCATCGTCTCTGGACGCACCACGGCGCATCTGGCTGCCGCGTATGCCCCGTTGGACTGGCTCCAGGTGGGCCTGCAGGTTCCCATGGTGGCGTTCCAGGGCGGCGATGACGTTGGCATGGCGCGTTATGGGATTGCCGTGCCCGCCAGTCAGGCGCTGTCCACGCCGGTGGTGAGCGCGCGCTTCGGCTTGCTGAGGCAGACGGAAGCGGGTGGGGTGGACCTGGCCCTGGATGTGGCGGCGGGGCTGCCGCTGGGCAGCGAGGGGGCCTTTGCCCGCGATGATAGCGGGCTCCGCTTGTCGCCGCGGGTGATGGTGGGACGGCACTTCGGCTTCATCCGCGCGGGCCTGGAGGTTGGCTATCTGCAGCGCCCGCGCGTGCTGCTGACGGACCGCACGGGCGAAACCGAGGATGAGGTGGGCCAGGAGCTGCGCCTGGGCGTGGCGTTGGCCACGACGGGCAAGCGGTTGCGCTGGGAGCTCAACGTCCGGGGCATGCTGCCGCTGACGGATCAGCCGACCTCGGTGGAGTTGCTTCCTGGCGCTCGCTACCTGGTGGGCTCGTCGCTGGAGATGTTCGCGCTGGCGGGCGTGGGCGTGGGCGCGGCGCCCGGCACGCCGCTGTTCCGGCTGATGGTGGGCGGGGCTTTCGGCAACGTGACGCCGCCGCGGGGCCCGGGTGAGTCCTCGGTCCGGTGTGAGATGGGGCTGCCGCCCGAGGCGAAGATTCAAGAGTGCCCGGACATGGACGAGGACGGCGACGGCGTGCGTAACGCCGACGACAAGTGCCCGCTGGTGCCGGGAGACGTGGCGCGCCAGGGGTGCTCGGCTCAGGACACGGACGGCGACGGAATCGAAGACATGTTGGACGGCTGCCCGCTGGAGCACGGTCCCGCCGCGCGCCAGGGCTGCCCGATTCCGGACCAGGACGGTGACGAGGTCCCCGACGAAATCGACAGTTGCCCGTCGGACCCGGGGCCCGCGGACAACCGGGGCTGCCCGGTGCGGGACACCGACGGCGACGGCATCGACAACGACAAGGACGAGTGCCCGAACGAGGCCGGTCCCATCGAGCGCAATGGCTGCCCGGAGTCGGACACGGACAAGGATGGCGTGCCCAACCGCGCGGACAGCTGTGTGAATGAGCCGGGGGACGCCAAGAACCTGGGCTGCCCGCTGCACATCCTGCCGCTGGTGGAGATTCGTCCGGACCGCCTGGTGGTGATGGGCAAGGTCTTCTTCGAGCCGACGCAGGCACGCATCCAGAAGCGCTCCTATGAATTGCTGGATTGGGTGGCGCGCGTCATCCGAGAGCACCCGGAGATTCCGCTCGTCGTGGTGGGCGCGCACACGGACGACCGGGGCTTCCCGGACGACAACCGCCGCCTGTCGCAGGGGCGTGCGGAGGCCGTGCGCCAGTACCTCATCGGCCGGGATATCGCGCCCGAGCGGCTGAAGGCCCTGGGCTACGGTCAGGAGCGCCCCATCGACAGCAACGCGACGTCGAACGGCCGTGAGAACAACCGCCGCGTGGAGTTCCTGCTGGCGGACCCACAGCAAGACAAGTCCGAGCGCGGTCAGCGCTGACGTGCGCCTCCGCGGAGAACCATCTCGATGAGAACGAATGCTCTGACGAAGGTGCTGATGGTGGCTGTGGGGCTCTGGGCCCTGCCGGCCCTGCCGGGCCCGGATACCTATCTGGTGGGGAATGGCCAGGATGGCGCCCGGAATATCGGCGGCGGGTCGGGTGGCACGGTCATCAACAACTACGCCCAGGTCCTGGAGCCGCTGGCGCCAGGGGACACGACCCTCAAGACGTCACTTGCGACCATCACCTCCCAGTCGGGGTCCAACGTCCCCGACTTCAATGGGCCTGGGGGAGGCACCGACGGCGACCTGGTGATGATCATCCAGACGACTGGCTTGGTTCCCGCAGCGGCCGTTGGGAGCGCCGCGCCCATCAGTCTCGAGGGAAGCGCGGTGGGGCGGTGGGAACTGGCACGAATCACCAACGTCAACCGCAGCGTGGAGGATGAGCTCACGCTGACGTTGGACCGGCCGCTGAAGTACTCCTACGCTGCGGACGTGACCCAGGTGGTCCGGGTGCCGGAGTACACGGCGCTGACGCTCACCAACAACGCGGTCGTTCGCGCCGGGAACTGGGACCCCGAAACGTACACCGGCGGTGTGCTTGCCTTCCTGGCGACGGGCGCTGTCACGCTGGGTACCGGGAGCAAGCTCAGTGCGAAGGGCGCGGGCTTTCACGGTGGCACGTACGTGGCGGACATCGCGGTCGACGGGAATGACCAACCCATCAAGGGATGTCCCGCGAGCGGGCGGCCCGATTCGACGCGAGCGTTCAGCGGCGAAGGCCTGAACGCCGCCGCGAATTCACCCCGGGGTGTGGACAATGTCGCCAACGGCGGCGGCGGCGGCGTCTGTCTTCGCGCGGGTGGCGGCGGCGGTGGCAATGCAGGCGCGGGAGGGCGCGGGGGGAGTTCGGACAGTGCATCCGATGAGGGACGGGGAGCAGCCGCGGGGCAAGGGGGCGCTGCGCTCAACGCTTCACCCTTGATGCAGCTCCTCATGGGTGGCGGCGGAGGCGCGGGCCATGGTCGGAGCGCGTCGCCGACGCCTCGGGGTGGTCACGGCGGCGGAATCATCTTCGTCCGGGCGCAATCCTTGTCAGGGGGAATGTTGGACGCCTCCGGTGATGCGGGCGTCGCGAGCAACGAGGACGGAGCGGGAGGTGGTGGTGCCGGTGGCACCATTCACGCCCGCTTCCTGCACGCAACGCCATGTGGTGCCAGCAACTTCCTCGACGTCCGAGGCGGCGCTGGCGGGGCCACGACGCATGGTGGAGAGGGGTTGCGAGGACCAGGCGGAGGCGGAGGCGGAGGCCGGGTGCTCTTCCAGTCCCGAAACACGGCGACATGCGCGGTCAACGTCGCGAGTGGTGTTGCTGGCCTCGCTGTGGCGGGAAACCATCATGACGCGGTGCCGGGCAACAGCTCGTTTCCCTATGCGGGCACCGCGACCCTCATGGGTACGGAGTTCGTTGCCCCGGCTCAACCGACCATCACGGTCCCCGCTGGCTCCATCGTGACGAATAACCCCCTCCCCACGCTCAGTGGCATCAGCACGGCGAACTCGGAAGTGGTCATCTACGCGCTCGAGGGGGGCGTTGTGTCCGGGGTGGAGTACGGACGCGGCGTTGTTGGGAGCAACGGGAGTTTCTCCCTGACGCTCTCCCGGCCATTGCAAACGGGAGAAATTACGCACCTCGTGGCCGTGACGGAAGCCCAGGGGCTGCAAGGCGCGCCGAGCGCCTCGCGTGCCTTCACGGTCGACACAGAAGCCCCCGATACGTACTTCGCCGAGAACGGAGTTCCGGCTTCTCCCTCCAGGCTGTCCTCGGTGAGCTTCACCTTCGCATCGAACGAGCTGACGGGTATCACTTACCAGTGCCAGGTGGTGTCAGGGATTGGCACGACGGCTCCCTCCACGGGTTGGGAGCCTTGCGACAGTCCTTACACCACGACGACGACGCTCACGGATGGATTGACGTACACGATGTGGGTCCGTGCTCATGACGCGGCGGGGAACCGGGATCCAACACCCGCTCGATATTCCTGGCTCGTGGATTGGACGCGCCCCGAAACCGAATTCGCCGCTAACGGCACCCCGGGGGGGGCTTCCAACGTGGTCAACCCGGTGTTCCGATTCACGACGGAGGCGAACGCCACCTTTGAGTGCATCCTGGTCCCTCCTGGAGCAACGACGGCTCCCCTGGAGACCGACAGCCGATGGGCCGCGTGCACGAATCCCTATGTCGCGCCTACTCGGTCAGACAACACTGCGAACACACTGTGGGTTCGGGCGGTGGATGCGGCGGGGAACGTGGATGACACTCCTGCCACTTATTCGTGGACGGTGGACCTGCGCGACCCCGACACGGAGTTCACGGGGACGCTGCCCGAGCCGGTGAACAACCTTGAATCGGTGACCTTCACCTTCAGCTCGAACGAGTCGAATGTCATCTTCGAGTGCAGCTTGAACGGTGCGGGCTTTTCTCCATGCACGAGTGGAAGCAGCATCGCGACGACGGAACTGGAGGCTTCGTTCACGCTGCTGGTTCGGGCGAAGGACCCGGCGAACAATGTGGACAAGACGCCCGCCAGGTACGATTGGCGGACGGACAAGGTTCGTCCGGACACGGTGTTGCACACCACGATGGGCAGCTTGAGCAACGCGCTGCAGGCGGGCTTCGACTTCAACTCTCCTGACGCGGACGTGGTGGGCTTTGAGTGCATTCTGGCGTCGCCGTCGACAGCGCCGATGCCGGACGAAGAGGACGCGCGTTGGGCGGGCTGTGCTGCCTCGTACCTGACGCCCGAGTTGACGCACAACACCACCTACCGGCTGTGGGTTCGGGCGGTGGATGCGGCGGGGAACGTGGATGGCATGCCTGCCAGCCATGAGTGGCGGGTGGACCTGGAGCCTCCGGATACGGAACTCACGGCGCCACTGCCCGCGCCGGTGAACAACCAGACTTCGGTGCCCTTCACGTTCAGCTCGAACGACCCGCAGGCCACCTTCGAGTGCAGCCTGAATGGGGCGCCCTTCGCCACGTGCACGAGTGGAATCATCGTTCAGACACCGGGTGCGGATGCGCCGTTCCGGTTCCTGGTTCGGGCGAGGGATACGGCGGGCAACGTGGACCCGACGCCAGCCGCCTACTCGTGGCGGACGGACAAGGTTCGTCCGGACACGGTGTTGCACACCACGATGGGCAGCTTGAGCAACGCGCTGCAGGCGGGCTTCGACTTCAACTCTCCTGACGCGGACGTGGTGGGCTTTGAGTGCATTCTGGCGTCGCCGTCGACAGCGCCGATGCCGGACGAAGAGGACGCGCGTTGGGCGGGCTGTGCTGCCTCGTACCTGACGCCCGAGTTGACGCACAACACCACCTACCGGCTGTGGGTTCGGGCGGTGGATGCGGCGGGGAACGTGGATGGCATGCCTGCCAGCCATGAGTGGCGGGTGGACCTGGAGCCTCCGGATACGGAGCTCACGGCGCCACTGCCCGCGCCGGTGAACAACCAGACTTCGGTGCCCTTCACGTTCAGCTCGAACGACCCGCAGGCCACCTTCGAGTGCAGCCTGAATGGGGCGCCCTTCGCCACGTGCACGAGTGGAATCATCGTTCAGACACCGGGTGCGGATGCGCCGTTCCGGTTCCTGGTTCGGGCGAGAGATACGGCGGGCAACGTGGACCCGACGCCGGCCGCCTACTCGTGGCGGACGGACAAGGTTCGTCCGGACACACAAGTGGTGGCCTTGGTGGATTCACCGAGCAATGCACTGCGTGCCCGGTTCAACCTGTCGTCTCCCGACACAGACGTGGTGGGCTTCCAGTGCATCCTGGTTCGACCTTCGTCGACCACGATGCCTGAAGAAGATGATGAGGACTGGGAGGCCTGCGGGGCCTCACACCTGACGTCCGAGTTGATCACCAGCACGTACACACTCTGGGCAAGAGCCGTGGATGCCGCGGGCAATGTAGATGCCACGCCCGCTGGTGCGACATGGACGGTGGACCGAGATCCTCCGGACACGGTGATCACGTCCAAGCCGGACGCGTTGACGGGCGAGCCGACGACGGCCTTCGCGTTCCGCGGAGGGGATAACGATACGGACGTCGTGGGCTTCGAGTGTAGCTATGACGGACGAGACTTCTTGCCATGCGAGAGTCCCTTTGCCCTCCCGAATCCTCCAGGCATCCCGGTCTATGCGGAGGGTGATCACAGCATGCTCATCCGGGCTGTCGATGCGGCTGGGAACCGGGATGAGACCCCGGCCAACCACATCTGGAGGTTGGTGGTGGGGGACCCGGTGACCTATTTTCAGACGGCGCCCCCGACGGTGACTCGGCAAACCAGCGCGTCGTTCAGCTTCACCTCCAATCTGACCACCGTGATCTATGCGTGCCAGTTGGACGACGAGCCGCGTGAGGAAGACTGCGCGACCTCGGAGTCGCCGACCAAGCCGTATACGGGACTTGCCGAAGGGGGACACACCTTGAGAGTGTGGGCCCGAGGAGGGGGGCGAGAGGCCTCGTCGCCCTCGGTTTATAACTGGACCGTCGACCTGACGGGGCCGGTGGCGCCGGTCATCAACGTTCCTGCTCAGAACGATGTCTACTTCAACGTCCAGTGGCCTCAATTCAGTGGACGCGTTTCCGAACGCGGAACCTTCATCATCAAGATGGATGGCGACATCGTAGGCACGTTCCAGGTCTCGGAGCAGTCGTTGTCGTGGAGCTTCGAAAGCCCGGTGCAACTGGCGGATGGGCCCCATGTGCTGGCCGTCTCGCTGACCGATGCCGTAGGCAACGACGGTGCGGAAGCCTTTCGAACGTTTACTGTCGACGCGACGAAGCCGGAAACTCGACTCACCGCGGCCCCGCCACACCTGACGAATCAGCCGCGCGCGGTCTTCCAGTTCGAATCGAATGAGGTAGGCACGACGTTCGAGTGCAGCCTGGATGGCGGTGCCTTCGCGTCGTGTACTGGCCCCAACTCTCATGAAGTCACGGTGGGGGATGCACTTCACACGTTCGCGGTGCGTGCCGTCGACCGCGCCGGCAACGTCGCGGATGTGCAGGGCGCGCACGAGTGGCGCGTGGACTCGGTGGCACCGACGACCAACATCATTGAAATGCCTGTCGCGGATACGAACGTGGCGCGGGCGGTCTTCCGTTTCGAGTCCGACGAGTCGTTCGTGAATTTCGAGTGCAGCATCGACGGTGCTGCGTTCGACAACTGTCCCCCTGCGTACACGTGGGATGGCGTGCCGGAAGGCGAGCACCGCATCGAGGTTCGTGCTCGCGATGAGGCTGGCAACGTGGATGCAACGCCTGCGGTGCATGTCTGGCGTTTGGACACGACGCCTCCCCTGGTGCCGGTGGTGAGTTCGCCCGCGCCCGAGGCGGTCGTGGGCTCGCTCACGCCGACGTTCCAGGGAAGCGCCGAGCCTGGGAGTGAGGTTCTGCTCTTCGTTGACGGGCTCGACTTTGGCAGTGCGCGTGTCGAACCCACCGGGCAGTGGCGCCTGACGTTGACCCGGGCCATCAGCGAGGGAGACCACCGATTCAGTGCCTTGGCCCGGGATGCCGCGGGGAACGAAAGCGAGCGCTCGGCAGAGAGCGCCTTCAAGGTGGATCCCTCCATCAACATCATCCGGGCGGTCAGTTCCCGCGGTGGCGGATTGAGCTGTGCCGCGGGAGGGCGGGGGAGTGCGCCCCTTCTGCTCCTGGGGTGGGGCGTACTGGTGCTGATGGCTGCCCGGAGGCGCCGCGTGTGAGCGGACGGGGCGCATTCCGCCCTGGAGGGATGGCACGTCATCTGGCGTCCGTTGTAGGATTGCGTGCTTGCTTCGGCGGGGGACTTCGGCTACTTGTCGCCCCGCTTCATCCGGATGTCGGTTGCGCGATTAGCTCAGCTGGATAGAGCGTTGGCCTCCGGAGCCAAAGGCCGCAGGTTCGAATCCTGCATCGCGCGCTGGTGGAAGTGCCCGGGATTCTTGAGATTGTTCCTCATCAATCCCGGGCGCTGACCCCTCTTCGGAATCTCCGCCCATCGATTGCCCACCTTGGAAGTAGGGTTCCGTCCTTCCAAGAGGCTGGGTCGTCACGGACTCTTCCCGGTGGCGGTCCTCCTGCGGTACGCAGCGATTTCCCGGTTTCCGGGGGGAGGAGTGTCAAGATGAACGGACGAATCCGACTGGTGGCTGCGCTGTGTTGGGGCGTGATGATGGGACTGGGATGTGGTGGCTTCGATGAGCGGCCGCCCTCGCAGGAGCCCCAGGCGACAGTGCCGCAGGCTCCCTCGTTGGTGATCGCGGTGCCAGGCGACGGCCAGGTCACCGTGACGTGGGATGTCCCTTCGGACGGAGGGAGCGCGCTCCTCGATTATGCGGTGCATGTGCACTCGGACGCTGCGGAGGTCCGCGTGGTGACGGCGCCCGCGTCCGAGTCCCGGGCCGTCATCACGGACCTGACGAATGGAACCGCCTACGCTTTCAGCGTCGTCGCCAGGAATGCCCGTGGCAACAGTGCCGCTTCGGGGCGCTCCGACCGAGTGGTCCCCCATGTGACGCCCGGTGCGGTGCGGAACCTGGTGGCCGTCGAGAGCGACCAACGTGTGACGCTGAGCTGGGATGCCGCGGATGACAAGGGCATGCCGCTGGACAGTTACTTCATCACGCCCTACTTCGGCGCGCAGGAAGGCGAGATGGTGAGGGTGCCCGCGACCGAGTTGGGGAAGACCTTTCACCCGCTGACCAACGGGATGGCGGTGAGATTCGTCGTCGTTGCCTCCAACGGGCATTCACGGGGGCCCGAGGCCTCCATCGAGGCGACGCCCTATACGACGCCCGGCGTGCCTGTCGTCACGGTCTTCCCCAGTGGTCAGCGGGTGCGCTTGGCCTGGAGCGTCGAGGACACGGGCGGCAGCCCCATCACCTCCTACCGGGTGACGGTGTACCTGGGGGACGAGGTGATTCGCACCGTGGATACCGCCGCGACGGGCACGCTCGTGGAAGAACTGGAGAACGCCACGACCTACCATTTCACCGTTGAGGCGGAGAACGCGGCGGGCTGGGGCGGGGTCTCGGAGCGCATCGCCGCCATGCCCACGCGAGCCCCCTCCATGCCGCTCAATGCGATGTGCCAGGGGGGCGACGGATGGATCTCCTTTTCGTGGGAGCCACCGGAGTTCGATTACGGCAACCCCGTGACGGAGTACCGCATCAACGCTGTCGTCAATGGGAACAGCACGGACTGGTACACCACTGACTTGAGCTACCACCTCACGGACATTCCCAACGACGGCAGGGTCCTCTACTTCTTCATCTCCGCGCGGAGTGCCGTCGGGTTCGGGTCGTCCGCCGACCTCACTTGCTTCACCCAGCCCGCGCGTCCATAGGACAGCGGGCGCTGTGCCGCCGTCACGCTTCCACGGGCTCCTCGCGCTGCGGCAGGTGGAAGCGCACGGTGTCCACACGGCGGGGCGAGGATGCGACGACCTCCAGCACGAGTCCTCCCTCCGTCTGGACCTTCGTGCCCGGCTCGGGGATGGCGCCGCCGGACAGGGCGATGCACAGGCCGGCCACGGTGGCGTAGTCCTGATCCTCGTCCAGGTCCAGGGACAGCTCCCGGTTGACGTCTCGGATGTTCGCGGTGCCGAGCACCAGGGCGGTGTTCGGCCCCTCGCGCTTGACGTACTCCTCCGGCACCTCGGACTCGCTGAGGATGTCGCCCACCAGCTCCTCCACGAGGTCTTCCACGGTGACGAGCCCCACCACACCGCCGCGCTCGTCCACCACCACCGCCAGCTGCATGCGCCGCTTCTGCAGTTCCTTGAGCGCGTCCATGGCCCGCATCGTCTCCACGACGAAGAAGGGCGGACGCATCACGTCCTCCAGGATGATGAGGTTGCCCTCCCAGGCCACCCCCAGCAGGTCCTTGGCGATGACGTAGCCGACGATGTTGTCCAGCGTGCCCTCGTACACCGGCATGCGTGAGTGGCCGCCCTCCAGCAGGACGCGGCGAATCTCCTCCGGACTGGAGTGCCGCCGCAGGGCCACCATCTCATCCCGGGCCACTGACAGCTCGCCCACCGTCACGTCGCCCATCTCGAAGGCGCGTGATGCAATTTCGCCGGCGTGCGGATCCAACGTGCCCTGCTTCGCCGCCTCCTCCACCAACTGCTGGAGCTCCTCCGCGGACAGGCGGCCTTCGGTGAAGTTCGTCCGGTCGCCGAACAGGCGCAGCACCACGTTGGAGCTGGCGGTGAGGAACCACACCACCGGTTGCATCAGCCACGCCAGGCCGCGCAGAGGCCGGCCGATGAGCAGCGCATAGCGTTCGCCGGCACGCAGCGCGAGCGACTTGGGCACCAGCTCGCCCAGCACCAGCGAGAGGTAGGAAACGAAGGCCACTACGCCCGCCAGGGCGACTTCGTCCGCTTGCTGCTCGGGCACTCCCAGTCTCGTGAGGAAGTCACCCAGACGCGTGGCGATGCTCGCGCCACCGAACGCGGCCGCCGTGGCGCCGATGACGGTGATGCCAATCTGCACCGTGGCCAGGAAGCGCTCAGGGTTGCCGCGCAGGGCCTCCACCGCTTTAGCGGAGGTGCTGCCTTCTTCAATCAGTTCCCGCAGCCGTGTCCGGCGGACAGAGATGATGGCCAGCTCCGCACCGGCGAAGACGCCGTTGGCCAGGACCAGCAACAGGATGATGAGAAGCTCGGTGACGATAATGGCCCTCCTCTCAGGGGCCCTCTACCCTATACGCCAGAGGCGGGCTGCTCACTCACCAAGTGACTGCAAAAGGAGTGACAATTGGTCGCGGCTCGCACCTTTTGGGAGGTAGTAGTGTGGCCCTGAGAGCAGGGCACTGCCTACATCCTGCGCCGCCGCGGACGTCAGGAAGACGATGCGGGGATGCGGCCCGCGCGGCAGATGCTCCACGACGTCCAGCCCGGACATGCCCGGCATGTTGAGGTCCAGCAGCATCACCCCGTAGCGTCCGCCACGCCTCAGCGTCTCCAGGGCCTCCTGCCCATCCGAGGCCTCGGTCGTCTCGTAGCCAAGGTCCTCCAGGCTGAGCCGGAGGAATTCCCTCCAGTCCGCGTCGTCATCGACGACCAATACCCTTCTTGCGCCGTTATCCGTTGCCAGTCGCGCCAATCGTCCTCCCCCGACCTGAGATGAACGCCGCTGAAGGGCGCCATCATTCTCCGCGAGCGGCGACATGGTGCTCGCCGCAGCATGCGGGCAGGCAGGCCCTGGTAGGGCGCGTCGCCGGGTCAGCCCGCGAGGATGCGGTCGCCCTGGGGCAGCGCGGGCTCGGACGTCAGGCCTGCCGTGCGCACCGGCATCAGCCGGGTGCCCCGGCCCACGCGCAGCCGGGTGCCGCGCCAGTTCACAGTGCGGGAGAAGAGCGCGTAGCTCCAGGCCGCGAAGAGCAGGGCGTCCTTGGCGAAGACGGCGGGCACCGCGTCCCACGACAGGGCCTGCGGCCGCAGGGCGCGCACGGTGGAGAGGTCTACCGCGACCTTGCCCAGGGCCACCACCAGGCAGAGCGCCGCGGTGTCGGAGGAGGGGGCCAGCATCGCGCCCAACAGGGCCAGCGGCGTGGGGTTCAGCAGGGCCTGGGCCAGGTACGTCCCCGGAGACACCGCGGTCCGGTGAATCACGCTCCAGCGCACATAGCGCTGGAAGAAGGACAGGACGCTCTTGCGCAGCGACACGTTGAACACGGGCGTGTGCGCCATCACCACGCGCCGGCCCAGTTTCCGCGTCACCCACTGGCCGATGACGTAGTCCTCCGCCAGTACATCCTTCACGGAGAAGAAGCCCCCCAGCGCGTCCACGTCCTCGCGGCGCAGCGCCATGGACTTGCCCACCACGATGTCCTGGCCCGCCAGCCGCTTGGCGGCAATCATCCCCGCCGCCGCGCTGGCGCCCAGGTGCAGGTTGTCCAGGAGCGAGCCGAAGGAGCGCTCGCCCATGCCCGCCACCGGGTGGGTGACACAGCCCACCGCCGGGTCCTCGAAGGCCTGGGCAATCTCCTCCAGGTATCCCGGCGCCACCCGCGTGTTGCTGTCGCTGATGACCAGCACGTCGTAGCGCGCCCGGTCCGCCAGGGTGATGAGCTGGTTCACCTTCGGGTTGCGGCCCGGCTCGCCGTCCTGGACTTCCAGGCGCATGACGTGGGGCCAGCGGGCCACGGCCGCGCGGGCCACGGCGAAGGCCGGGTCCCTGGCATCCTTGACGCCGAGCACCACCTCGTACGCGCCCGCGTAGTCCAGCGCCGCGAACTGCGCCAGGTTGGCTTCCAGGTCGTCATCCACGCCGCACAGCGGCTTGAGGATGGAGATGCCCGGGCGGGGCGTGCCCGGTTGCGCGGTGGGGGACGGCTCACGCCGGTGACGCAGCACGAGCGCGAACTGGACGGTGAGAACGAACAGTCCGAGGCAGGCGGCAAGCAGCAGGACGGTGGAGGCGAGCAACATTCGCGGGCAATCCCCGGGGCCGGTGCGCCGTCATGGCGCGACCACGGTTGCCACGCTAGAGGCCTTCCACGTCAGCCCCGCGAAGCGCCCGGGGCGGGCCGGGCAATTCGCGGTGACAGGGCGGTGAATCCCGCGCCCGCGGGCTACTCCGCCAGGTTGCGGCTCTGCGGGTGGCGGATGTCCTTGCCGCGCACCATGTAGACGACCATCTCCGCCACGTTCAGCGCGTGGTCGCCAATGCGCTCCAGGTGCTTCGCGATGAACATCAGCGCCGTGGCGCGGCGGATGTTGCGCGAGTCCTCCATCATGTAGGCGAGGAGCTCGTTGAAGATTTTGAGGAAGAGGGCATCCAGCAAGTCGTCGCCCCGGAGCACCTCCTCCGCCTTGGCGACGTCGCCGGAGACGAAGGCGTCCAGCGACATGCGGACCTGCCGCTGGGCCAGCTCCGCCAGCCGGGGCGTGTCCACGTAGGGCGCCAGCGGGGGGGCCTGGTTCAGGTCCATGGAGCGCTCGGCGATGTTCACCGCCAGGTCGCCGATGCGCTCCAGGTCGGTGACGATCTTCAGCGCCGTGGTGATGAGGCGCAAGTCGCTGGCGGCGGGCTGGCGCAGCGCCAGAATCTTCCGGCACAGCTCGTCGATGTCCACCTCCAGGCGGTTGACGTCCTTGTCGGCGGCGACGACCTTCTCGGCCAGGGCGCTGTCGCGGTCTGTGAGCGCCTTCATGCTCTGGACGATGAGGGTCTCCACCTTCGCGCCCATGGCGAGCAGCTTCTCCCGCAAATCCCTCAGGTCCGCCTCGAAGGCCTTGTCCGTATGCATCGACGGCATGTGTCCGGTCCCCTTTTTCTTCCGCTCACCCGAACTTGCCGGTGACGTAGTCCTCGGTGCGCTTCTCTCGCGGGTTGGTGAAGATCTGCTCGGTGGGGCCGCATTCCACCAGCTCGCCCATGTAGAAGAAAGCGGTGCGGTCGCTGACGCGCGCGGCCTGCTGCATGTTGTGGGTGACGATGGCGATGGTGTACGTCGACTTGAGCTCGTGGATGAGCTCCTCGATTTTCGCGGTGGCGATGGGGTCCAACGCGCTGGCGGGCTCGTCCATCAGCAGCACCTCCGGCTCCACCGCCATCGCGCGGGCGATGCACAGGCGCTGCTGCTGGCCGCCGGACAGGCCCAGGGCGCTTTCGTCCAGCCGGTCCTTCACCTCGTCCCAGAGCGCGGCGCCGCGCAGTGACTTCTCCACGCGCGTGGCCAGCTCCGCCTTGTCCTTCATCCCGCCCACGCGCAGGCCGTAGGCCACGTTCTCGAAGATGCTCTTGGGGAAGGGGTTGGACTTCTGGAAGACCATGCCCACGCGCCGGCGCAGGTCCACCACGTCCACGCCGCGGTCATGGATGTCCGTGCCGTCCAGCAGGATGGTGCCCGAATGCGTGGTGCCGGAGATGAGGTCGTTCATCCGGTTGAGGGAGCGCAGGAAGGTGGACTTCCCACAGCCGGAGGGGCCGATGAGCGCCGTCACCCGCCGGTCGAGGATGGCCAGGGACACCTTGTGGATGGCCGTCTTGGGGCCGTAGCGAAGGGAGAGCTCCCGCGCTTCCATCTTCGCTCGGGGATTCTGGGGTTGGAGGGACATGGCAGGCGTACCGTCAGTGGGCGCTGGCGGCCTTGCGGCGCGTGCGCGTCCGGATGATGACCGCGACGAGGTTGAGGGCGAAGGTGAGCGCCAGCAGCACCAGCACCGTCGCATACAGCGGACCACTGGCCTCCGTCACGTTCGGTGACTGGGTGGCCATGACATACGTGTGGTAGCCCAGGTGCATGAACTGGGAGTCCAGGTGCGTGGGCAGGTCCGGCAGGAAGTAGGCGGCGCCGGTGAAGAGGATGGGGGCGACTTCGCCCGCGCCGCGGGAGATGGCCAGCACCGCGCCGGTGAGGATGCCGGGCAGGGCGCCGGGCAGCACCACCCGCGCCAGCGTCTGCGACTGGGTGGCGCCCAGTGCCAGGCTGGCGGTGCGCTGCTCCAGCGGCACCGCGCGCAGCGCCTCCTCCGTGGAGACGATGACCACCGGCAGCGTCAGCACCGCCAGCGTCAGCGAGGCCCAGAGGATGCCCGGCTGGGCCCAGTGCATCTCCTCATAGCCCAGCATCCGGTCCAGGTTGCCGCCGACGAAGAGGATGAAGAAGCCGAGCCCGAAGAGGCCGAAGACGATGGAGGGCACGCCCGCGAGGTTGACCACCGCCACGCGCACCCAGCGGGCGAAGCGTGACTCCGGCGGCGCGTACTCGTGGAGGTACACGGCGGTGAGCACACCTACCGGCATCACCGCCAGCGTCATCAGGAGCGTGAGCGCGGCGGTGCCGAAGATGGCGGGGAAGATGCCGCCGCCCATCATGCCGTCGCTGGGGGGCTGGGTGAGGAAGGTCCAGGAGAGGTGACGGGCGCCGTTGCGCGCGATGTTCAGCAGGATGAGGGCCAACATGCCCACGATGAAGAAGGCCGCGAGGGCCGTCAGTCCGGTGAGGCCCAGCCCCACCGCCCGGCGCGTGGTGTACTTCACGAGGCGCTCCCGGTCAGCCGCTGGAGGACCTTCTTCGTCCACGTGGAGGCGACCATGTTGAGGACGAAGGTGAAGATGAACAGCTCCACGCCGATGAAGAAGAGCAGGGAGTAGTGCGGGCTGCCCACCACCACTTCACCCATCTCCGCCGCGATGGTGGCCGACAGCGAGCGCGCCGAGTCCCCCAGGTTCCAGGACACGATGTCCGCGTTGCCTGACGCCATGAGGACAATCATCGTCTCGCCAATGGCCCGGCCGAAGCCCAGCACGCACGCGGCGAGGATGCCGGGGGCCGCCGCGGGCAGCACCACCTTCCACGCCGTCTCCCAGAGCGTGGCGCCCAGCGCCAGCGAGGCCTCGCGGTAGCTGCGGGGCACCGCGGTGAGCGCGTCCTCGGATACGGTGAAGATGACCGGGACGATGGCCAGCGCCAGCGCCAGCCCCGCCAGCGTGCCGTTGAGCGGCCGGTCCAGGTGGAACAGGTCCTTCACCACCGGGGACAGCACCATCAGCGCGAAGAAGCCCAGCACCACCGAGGGGATGCCGGCCAGCAGTTCGATGATGGGCTTGAGCAACTCGCGCAGGCGGCGCGGGGCGAACTCCGCGACGAAGAGCGCGCTGAAGACGCCCATGGGCACCGCCACCAGCATGGAGACCAGGGTGATTTTCAGCGTGCCCACGAACAGCGGAATCATGCTGACCTTGGGCGTGTCCGACACGGGCTGCCACCGGAACGGGTAGCGGCCCTCCTGCGGCAGGAACATCTTGGCCAGGCTGGCTTCGTGGCGGGCGTCCGCGTCGGTGAAGAGCGTCAGCGCCTCCTTGGCCACGAAGACGATGATGAGGATGAGCGCGGCGATGCCCGTGAACGCCATCAGGGTGATGAAGCCCGCGACGGCCTTCTCCCGCAGTTGACGCTTCCGCGCCGCCGCGGACAGGCGCGGCGCGGCCACGACCCGCGTGAGACCTTGCTCCATGGTCGCCTGTCTATCCATAGGGATTCAGCGCCTCTTGTGACATTCGTGTGACGCTCCGCGGCTACTTCACGGGGAAGTAGCCGACCTGGGTGACGATCGCCTGACCTTCGGGGGAGAGCGCGAAGTCGATGAAGGCCTTGATGTCGCCGGTCGGCTCGGCGCGCAGGTAGAAGAAGAGGTCGCGCGCCAGCGGGTACTTGCCGCTCTTGATGTTGTCCGCGCTGGGGGCGATCTCCTCGTTGCCCTTCTTCACCTTCAGCTCCTTGATGCCCTCTGCGTACGCGGCGCCGCCGTAGCCCAGGCTGTTCTTCTCCTTGGAGACCGCGTTCACCACCGCGGCGGTGCCGGGCAGTGTCTGGATGGCGGGCGCGAAGTCCTCGCCGTCCAGCACCATGTCCTTCACGAAGACGTAGGTGCCGGAGGAGTTCTCCCGGGAGTACGCGACGATGGGCGCGTCCGCGCCGCCCACCTGCTTCCAGGAGGTGATGTCGCCCACGTAGATCTTCATCAGCTGCTCGGTGGTGAGCGCGCTCACGGGGTTGCCCTGGTGGACGTAGAAGGTGACGCCGTCCTTGGCCACCGAGCGCTGCGCGGGCGGCGCCTTGTAGCGCGCGCGGAGCTTGTCGGCCTCCGCCTTCTTCATCTCCCGGCTGGACATGGCGATGTCCGTGGTGCCGTTCTGGAGCGCCGCCAGGCCCACGCCGGAGCCGCCGCCGGTGACCTGGACCTTGATGTTGGGGTTCTTCTTCATGAACGCCTCGGCCCAGCGCTGGCCGAGGATGACCATGGTGTCGGAGCCCTTGATGGTCACGGTGCCCGCCTGGGCAACGGCGGGGAGCGCCAGGAGGAACACCGCGAGCAGGGGCTTGAGGAGCGATTTCATGGGGGACTTCTCCTGGCTGGAGGATGTGAATCGGAATCTGGAGGCTGCGCGAGGCTTGCGCGAAGACGCCGCGCTTCTACGTGACGTGGGTGTCCGTTTCGCGTCCGCCACGTGACATCGCCGTCACGACGTTCAGCCCGCGGCTGGGTCCAGCATCCGGTAGCCGACACCGCGGACCGTCTCCAGCAGCGCGCGCGCCGGGCCCAGCTTGTCGCGCAGGCGCATGACGTGGGTGTCGATGGTGCGCGTCTCCAGGGAGGATGACAGGCCCCACACCTCTTCCAGCAACTGCTCACGTGTCTGCACCCGGCCCAGGCGGGCGAGCAGGTGCTCCAGGAGCCGGAACTCCAGCGCGGTGAGGGCCACCTCGCGGTCCTCCACGAAGAAGCGGTGGGACGCCACGTCCAGGCGCAGGGGCCCCAGCGCCAGCGGCGCCGTGCCCCCAGCCGTGGGCGCGCCGCGGCGGAGGATGGCCTTCAGCCGCAGCACCAGCTCCCGCACGCTGAAGGGCTTCACCACGTAGTCGTCCGCGCCCACCTCGAAGCCGCGGATGCGGTCGGACTCCTCGCCCTTGGCGGTGAGCATGACGATGAGGACGCCCCGGGACTGGGGGCTGGCCCGCAGCTGCCGGCAGACATCGATGCCGGACATGTCCGGCAGCATCAGGTCCAGCAGCACGAGGTCGGGGTTCTGCTCCCGCGCTGCCACCAGCGCTTCTTCGCCAGTGTGGGACACGTGCGTGGTGAGGCCGGAACCCCGCAGGTTGAAATCAATGAGCTCCGCGAGGTCGCGTTCGTCGTCGATGATGAGGACATGGGGCATGGCGGGCCGTCACTCTGCGCGCCCCCTTTTCCGAACGTGTGACGCATGTGCAACAACTTCGTCATGGCGTGAACACGCGCGGGAGCGGGCGACCCGGGGCGATGGCCGGCCCTCCAGCGGGCGGGCCCCTGGCCAGGTGGCCTGATTGCGCGTGAAGGTGCTTCCGCGCCGAGGTAAACCCCAGGGAGCTCTGTCATGACTTCCGCCCACCTGCCGCCAACACCACCGCCACTGCCGACGCTGACCCCCACGCCGGGTGAGCTGGCCCACGCGCAGCGGCGCGGGGGGCGCTCCGCGCTCGTCGGTCTGGGGCTGGTGGGGCTGGTGGCGCTGACGAGCCCCGTGCTGGGCTACGTGGAGGACGTGCGCAACGCGCGCGAGGAGCTGCTGAGCCGGCTGCTCAACCAGGCGCAGGTGCAGTCGGAGGCGCTGGGCGTCCACCTGGGGCTGTTGGAGGCGGAGCTGGCCCGCGTGGCCGGGCACCCCGCGCTGTCTCCTGAGGACGGCGCCTCCCCGGCGGAGCTGGCCCTGCTGGAGAGCGCCTTCTACCATTCGTCCCTCTTCTCGGAGGGCGTGGCCCTGCTGACGCCCGCGGGCGAGCGCGTCTGGAGCGACCCTCCGGACATGCCGCTGGGGCGCTCGCCGCTGACGCTGCGGCCCTGGTTCCGCCGGATGGTGGAGGGCCGCCAGCCGGAAATCGACCTGCTGGAAGGGGAGGGGGGGCCCATCGTGGTCGCCGTCCCCATGTTCCAGGAGGGCCGCTTCAAGGGTGTGCTGCTGGGAGAGCTCCGCGCCAGCGCGCTGCCCACGCGGCCCACCGCGCAGACGTCACTGGTGCTGATGGATGACCAGGGTCAGATCCTGATGCCAGTGGGGTTCAATCTGGGCGCCGGGGACATCACGGGGGGGCTGCGCGCGCTGGCGAACATGCCGGGGCCGCTGACGCTGGATGACAAGCACATGATGGGCGCGGGCGCGTGGGTGGGGAAGAGCGACCTGCTGTTGGTCGTCCTGGAGGAGGAGACGGCCACCGCGGGCCTCCGGGCGCGCTTCCTGCGGCAGCTGGCGTTCCACATCGCCCTGCTGAGCAGCACGCTCATCATCTTCATCCTCCTGCTGCGGCACTCCTACCGTTCGCTGCTGGCGGCCGAGGAGCGGCTGCGACGCCAGGAGACCATGGCGGCGCTGGGGACCGCGGCCTCGCTCATCGCGCATGAGGTGAAGAACGCCCTCAACGGCATCCAGGCCGCGCTGTCCGTGCTCCGGCATACCCCCGCGGGCAGCGAGCTGCCCGTGGGCGCGCTGCGCTCGCAGGTGGAGCGCTTGAGCCATCTGGCGCGCTCGCTGCTGTCCTTCGGGGCGCCTCGTGCCGCGCTGCGCCGCCGCTGCGAGGTGCACCTGCTGGTGAAGGACGCGCTCCAGGGCGTGAAGCTGCTGCCGGAGTCAGAGGCCGTGGCACTGACTACGTCCCTGGAGGAGTCCCTGTGGGTCCAGGGGGATGCGGCGCTGCTGGTGTCCGCCATCGACAACGTGTTGCGCAACGCGGTGGAGGCAGGCGCGGTGGCGAAGGACACAGGGATGCAGTTGGCACCGTGGGTCAGCGTGAGTCTGACGCGGGACGAACATGACGCCGTGCTCGTGGTGGAGGACAATGCGGGCGGCGTGGATCCGCGTCTCGAGCCCAGGTTGTGGGAACCTTTCGCCACCGGGCGGGCGAAGGGCGTGGGGCTGGGACTGCCCATGGCGCGTGCCTCCGTGGAGGCCCATGGTGGCAGTCTGAACTATGTCCGGAGTCCGCTGGGAAGCCGCTTCACGCTGCGCCTTCCGTTGGAGGTGGCCCGATGAGCACCTATCTGTTGCTGGTCGATGACGACCGGACCTTCGCCTCGCTGGCGGCCTCCGTGCTGCGACACGAGGGCTTCCGCGTCACGCTGGCGCATTCACTCCACGACGCACGTGGGGCCATGTCCCGCGAGGCGCCGGACCTGGTGGTGTTGGACCGGCGCCTGCCGGACGGGGACGGCATCGACTTCCTGCCGGAGCTGCGCGCCCAGCTTCCGAACACGCCCGTGTTGATGGTGACGGCGCACGGCGACATCGCCAGCGCGGTGGAGGCCATCCAGGCGGGCGCGCGCGACTACCTGTCCAAGCCGGTGGAGCTGGATGACCTGGTGCTGCGCGCCCGTCGCGCCGTCGCGGACCTGCAGCTCCAGGAGCGGCTGCGTCTGGCGGAGAGCGAGCTGGGCGGACGGCGGCGCCTGTCGCGTCCGCACTCGCCGAAGATGCTCGCCGCGCTGCAGATGCTGGAGCGCATCGCCAAGGCGCCGCGCAGCCCGGTGCTGCTGCTGGGCGAGACGGGCGTGGGCAAGGAGGTGATTGCGCGCCACCTGCACGCGCTGCAAGGTGGGCAGGGCTCCTTCGTCCACGTCAACTGCGCCGCGCTGCCCGCCACGATGGTGGAAAGCGAACTCTTCGGCCACGAGCGCGGCGCCTTCACCGACGCGCGAACCGCCCGCCGCGGCCTGGTGGAAGTGGCCGCGGGCGGCGTGCTCTTCCTGGACGAGGTGGGCGAGTTGCCGCTGCAGCTCCAGGCGAAGCTGCTCACCTTCCTGGACAAGGGCGCCTTCCGCCGCCTGGGTGGCACCGCCGAGCTGAGCAGCAGCGCGCGCGTGGTGACGGCCACCAACCGCGACCTGACCAAGGAGGTGGCCGAGGGCCGCTTCCGCGAGGACCTCTACTTCCGCCTGAGCGTCTTCCGGGTGGACATTCCGCCGCTGCGCGAGCGCCGCGAGGACTTGTTGCCTCTTGCACAGTCCCTGGTGGCGGAGCTGGGCGCCGAGCTGGGGCGCCGGCCCGTGAGCTTCTCCAGCGCCGCGCGCGCCCGGCTGGAGCGCTACCCGTTCCCCGGCAACGTCCGTGAGCTGCGCAACGTGCTCGAACGGGCCCTGGTGCTGGAGGCCGGACCCGAACTGGAGCTCGCCGCCCTGGAGCCGCAGGGCACCAGCGGCCCGCCCGATGTGGACCCCGACGCGTTCGTCGTCTCTGGGGCTCCGCGCCCCTTGCAGGACGTGGAGCGGTTGTACGTCCGGCACGTCCTCGCCCGCTTGGATGGGCGCCGGATGGAGGCCGCCCGGGTGCTGGGGCTCTCCTATCCCACCTTCCTCCGCCGGCTTGAGGAGGAGTAGGCGAGCGCGCTTCAAGATTCTTGAGGCTGGCGGCCTCAAGGATTTTTAAGTCTGGATTCGGGACTTAAAATCGTTTTCATATTCCCGACCGCAATCACCTTGCGTTCCCTCTGCGCCTGTCGGAAGGCGGACGGCACGCTCTTTGCGGAGGGCCTCCACGTGAACCAGCGCACGCGGCAGTCGCGGCGACTTGTGTGGAGGTGTGATGTCGACTTCGAAGAGTCCTGAGGGCGTTGCTTCCCCCTGGAAGGCGCTGGCCACGGACCTGCCTGCTTCCCTGGTGGTGTTCCTGGTGGCGTTGCCGTTGTGTATGGGTATCGCGCTGGCTTCAGGCGCGCCCATCGTCAGCGGGCTCATTGCGGGTGTGATTGGCGGCATCGTGGTGGGGCTCTTTGGAGGCGTGCCCCTCCAGGTGAGCGGTCCCGCGGCCGGCCTCGCGGTCATGGTGTTTGGCTTCATCCAGCAGATGGGCCTGGCGATGACGTGCGCGGCCGTGGCCGTCGCGGGCGTGGTGCAGATGATTCTCGGTGGGTTGAAGGTGGCGCGCGGCGCGCTGGCCATCTCTCCCGCCGTCATCCACGGGATGATGGCCGGCATCGGCATCCTCATCGTCCTGGGGCAGGTCCACATCGTGATGGGCGGCGCGCCGCAGTCGAGCGCGTGGCAGAACGTGAAGGAGCTGCCGGGGCAGATTGCGGACCTTCATGGCTCCGCGACGCTGCTGGGCCTGCTGACCATCGGCTTGATGGTGGCGTGGCAGTTCGTTCCCGGAAAGTTGAAGAAAGTCCCCGGTCCGCTCGTGGCCGTGGTGAGCGCCACCGCGGCGGCGACCTTCATGGGCGCCGACGTGGCCCGGGTGGACCTGCCGGAGAACATCTTCTCCAGCATCCAACTGCCCACCTTCCCCAAGGGCGACTGGGTCGCCTTCGGCACGGCGGTGCTGTCGCTGGCGTTGGTCGCGAGCGCGGAGTCGCTCTTGAGCGCGGTGGCCACGGACAAGATGCACACGGGCCCCCGCGCGAACCTGGACCGCGAGCTCTTCGGTCAGGGCCTGGCGAACACGATTTCGGGTCTGGCGGGCGGCCTGCCCATCACCGGCGTCATCGTTCGCAGCGCCACCAACATCACCGCCGGCGCGAAGACGCGGCTGTCGGGCACGCTGCACGGCGTATGGCTGCTCCTGTTCATCACGTTGCTCGGCTCGGTGGCGGGGCTCGTTCCCCTCACCGTGCTGGCGGGTCTGCTCGTCTTCGTCGGCGCCAAGCTGGTGAACGTGCACCACATCCGTGAGCTCCAGAAGCGTGGGGAGCTGGCCGTGTACCTGGTGACGGTGGCCGGCGTGGTGGGCGTCAACCTGCTGGCCGGTATCGGCATGGGCCTGGCGTTCGCGGCGCTGCGCCTGCTGTGGCACCTGGGCAGCGTCAAGGTGGACGTGCACCAGCAGGCGCATGCGTCCTATCAGGTGCGAATCTCGGGTGCGCTGACGTTCGTCGGCGTCCCCAAGCTGTCCACCGCGCTGGCGCAGGTTCCGACGGGCTCCAAGGTGGAACTGGACCTGGCGGTGCAGACGCTGGACCACTCCGGGCACGAAGCCCTGGAGAGCTGGTGCGACACACATTGCAAGACGGGCGGCTCGGTGTTCGCCGAGTCGCTCGAAGATGTCTGGAGCCGCAAGGGCACGGTGAAGCCGAGCAGCCCCGTGGTCGTTGACGGTCCCAATCACAACTCGCTTGTCTCTGGAGGTGCGCAGTGAGGAAGCTCATTCGCGGTCTGTTGGACTTTCAACTCAACGCCCGTTCCAGCTACCGGGAGAAGTTCGCGTTGCTGGCGCAGGAGCAGAAGCCGGATTGCCTCTTCATCGCCTGCGCGGACAGCCGCGTGGTGCCCAACCTGCTCGTGTCCATGGACCCGGGCGACCTGTTCGTGGTCCGCAACGTCGGCAACATGGTGGCGCCGTCGGATTCGAAGGGGCAGTCGACGGGCGACCAGTCCGAGGCGGCCGCGCTGGAGTTCTCGCTCCGCAGCCTGCCGGTGGAGGACATCGTCGTGTGCGGCCACTCGAACTGCGGCGCGATGAAGGCCGTCCTCGCTGGCGGCGTGGGGCCTGAGAACCCGAACCTCAAGAGCTGGCTCGAGCACGGCAAGGCCGCGCTCCAGCGGATGGATGCGAACCCGACGCTGGGGGAGGGCCGGTCGGATTACGATCGCCTGTCCCAGAACAACGTGCTGCTGCAGTTGGAGCACATCTCCACCTATCCGTTGGTGAAGGAGCGTCTCGACGCGGGCACCCTGCGGCTGCACGGCTGGTGGTTCGACATCGCCACCGCGCAGGTCCACGCCTGGCGCCCGTTGCTGGGCCGCTTCATCCCCATGGACGAACTGGTGGGCGAGGCACTGCTGCGCGAGCTGGGCACGGACACGCACGCCCCCGGCGCGCTCGCCAACGGCAACGGCGCTCAGCGCATGTCGGTGGTGGCCAGAGCTCAGTAGCCCGGTGGAAGCAGGCAACCAGGGGAGCGGCTCGAATCGAGCCATTCTCCTGGTGGCCAAAGGCCGGTGAGGGGGAGAGGATGGGGCGCAGCTTCGATGACTCCCTTCCTCTTCATGCTCGTCGTCCTGGGGTTTTCCGTGGGTGCGGGACTGCTGGGCTCGCTGCTGGGTATCGGCGGCGGGCTCATCCTGATTCCCGTGCTCACGTTGCTCCTGAAAGTGGACATCCAGTACGCGGTGGGGGCGTCCATCGTCTCCGTCATCGCCACGTCCAGCGGCGCGGCGGCGGCCTACGTGCGCGACCGGATGGCCAACACCCGCGTGGCCATGTTCCTGGAGCTGGCGACCACCGCGGGCGCGCTCAGCGGCGCATTCATGTCCGGGCTGGTGGGTGGGCGCGGCGTGTACCTCGTCTTTGGCGGCGTCATGGCGTGGTCGGCGCTGGTGATGCTGCGGCGGATGCGGGCGAGCGCCGAGACGCCAGTGCCCGCGGACGCGCTGGCGGACCGGCTGGCGCTGCACGGCAGCTACTGGGATGAGTCGCAGGGCCGTGAGGTGTCCTACCGCGTCACGCGGCCGCTGACGGGACTGGGGCTGATGTACGTGGCGGGCACGGTGAGCGGCATGCTGGGCATCGGCTCGGGCGCGCTCAAGGTGCCGGCCATGGACCTGGCCATGCGGCTGCCGCTGAAGGTGTCCACGGCCACCAGCAACTTCATGATTGGCGTGACGGCGGCGGCCAGCGCGGGCGTCTACTTCGCGCGCGGCAACATCGACCCGTTCATCGCGGGGCCGGTGTGCGTGGGCGTCACGCTGGGCGCGTGGCTGGGCTCGCGCCACCTGATGGCCCGGGTGAACAGCACATGGCTGCGCGCGCTCTTCGTGGGCGTGCTGCTGTGGGTGGCCTTCGAGATGCTGCGCAAGGGGTGGGCGTCATGAGCGAGGCACCGAAGCTAGAGCCGCGAAGCCTTGAGGCCGTCACCGCGGCGGTGCAGGACGGCGAGGACGCTTCGCTGCTCCATCCGGAGCTGCTCATCAGCGACTTGCTGCGGTACGGCGTGGCCGCCAGCCTGGCGTTGGTGACGCTGGGCACCGTGGTGACCTTCTTCCGCCACCCGGACTACCTCGTTTCATCCGAGGCGTTGCTGCGCCTCACCTCGCCGCACCCGGTGCCGCACACCCTGGGGGACGTCGTGGCGGGGGCGCTGGCCGCCCGGGGCCAGGCGTTCGTCATGGCGGGACTGCTGGTGATGATGGCCGTACCGGTGATGCGGGTGGCCCTGTCGCTGCTCATCTTCCGCCAGCAGAAGGACCGGCTCTACGTGGGAATCACCGCCACGGTGCTGGCCATGCTCGTCCTGTCCTTCCTGCTGGGCGCGGCGCACTGAGGCGCGTCAGCGCAGGTCGCCGGGGCGCTTCACGGGCTTGCCCGGCGTGGCCCACCACGCGAGCGTGAAGCCGCCGTTCTTCAGGGGATGGAGCGCCAGCGCCGCGCCCTTGCGCAGCTTGTCCGGCAGCTCATGCTCCAGGGCGCGAATGGCCGCGCGCTCCAGCGAGGGGTTGTGGCCCACCAGGGCCCAGCCCGCTCCGCGCTCGCGGCCCAGGTCGACGATGCGCTTGTGCGCGCCGCGCTGGGGCAGCAGGGCGGGGTGGACCTCCACGCCGGACACGCCGAAGGCCTCGGCGAGCAGCTCCGCCGTCTGGACGGCACGCACCAGCGGACTGGTGATGATGCCGCGCAGTGGCGTGAGGCGTGCCAGCTTGCGTGCATGGTGGCGGAAGGCGGCGCGGCCTTCCGGGGTGAGGGCGCGCGCCTCATCGCCCAGGACGTGAGAGTCCTCCGCGACGGCGTGGCGGATGAACAGCAGCGGCAGCTCGCGTGCAGACATGGTGAGCGCCGTGAATCACCCCGGGCGTTCCCGCGCAAGCAACGGACTGGCGACAACGTCTACCCTTCGAAATCGTTGAGCGCGTCCAGGGGCAGCGGCGCCGCGCCCGTCACGGTTCCGTCCAGGTCCGTGGGCAACGAGGCGGGGTCGACCTCCGGGGAGGGACGACTGTCCATGGGCGTGGCCGCGGCGCGCGAGGCGGCCCCTGGCGGCGGGCGGAGCACCGGGCCCGGCGGTGGCAGGCCGGAGTGGCGCCGCGCGGCCTCCATCAGCGCGTTGTGGTGGCGGTAGCGCGCCTCCACCAGCTTGTGGACCAGGAGCGGTCCGCCGGGGACGCGGCGCGCGGTGAGGGCCTGGGTGGCCTTGCGCACCGGGTAGCGCACCCGGCGAATCTGCACCCGCCAACCCTTGGGCGTGAAGGTGAAGACGCCGTAGGCGGGGCGCAGGTCTCCGTCCCGGGGGATGCCCGCGCTGGCCACGTCCGCGATGAGCATGCGGCCCACGCGGCGGCGGTAGGGGAAGTGCAGGTGCCCGAAGGCGCAGGCCGCCGCGTCCAGGTGGCTGAAGAAGCGGCGCACCGCGACGTCATCCAGCGTGGGGTCCAGCGACTCCTCGAGGTTGCGCGGGTTGGCGTGGCAGACGAAGAGGTCCTGTCCCTTGCGCGGCGTGTAGCGCACGGAGAAGGGCAGGGCGCCCAGCTTCTCCAGCAGCGCGCCGCCCAACTGGTCCCGCGTCCAGCGCAGCAGCTCCGTCTTCCAGTGGTCCTTCTCCCGGTAGGCGCCGCCCAGGTAGTTGCCCGCCAGGTAGCAGTCGGTGTTGCCCATCAGGACGGAGTCACACCGGTCGAAGAGCAGGTCCACCGTCTCCCGGGGATGGGCGCCACGCAGCGCCAGGTCTCCGGCCGCGACGATGTAGTCGGGCGATACAGAGCGGGCGATGTCCTCGAGGACGGCCTCGCAGGCGGGAAGATTGCCGTGGATGTCCGCGAGGATGGCGACCCGCATGGTCACTCCATCCTACCCTGTCGCCGCGCTCGATGAAGCCGCCAGGGGCAGAAAAATGGTGAAGGTGCTCCCCCCGTTGGGTTCGCTCTCCACCTTGACCTCGCCGTCCATGGCCTGCAGCAGGTGCTTGACGATGGCGAGCCCCAGTCCGGTACCCCCCATGTCCCGGCTGCGGCCCTTGTCCACCCGGTAGAAGCGCTCGAAGATGCGCGACTGGTGCTTGGCCTCGATGCCCACCCCGGTGTCCTTCACCCGCACCACGCAGCGGCCTTGCTCGTACTCACCGTAAACATCCACCCGGCCACCCGCGGGCGTGTACTTCACCGCGTTGTCCAGCAGGTTGAGCAGCACCTGCTCCACGGCACGGGGGTCCCCCACTGCGAGTAGGTCTTGAGGGACGTGGAGTGAAACCACCTGGCCCTTGCCCCCGGCCTTGGGGCGCACGGTGTCGGCGGCGCGGGCGGCGGCGTCGGCCAGGGTGACGCGGGCGAGCTTCAGGCTCACCTCGCGCGACTCCAGGCGGGACAGCTCCAGCAGGTCCTCCACCAGTTCGGACAGGCGTTCGGACTGGCGGTGGATGATTTCCACCATCTTCGGCGCCATGACGGGGTCATTGAGGGCGCCGCCCTGGAGCGTCTCCGCGTAGCCGCGGATGGCGGTGATGGGCGTGCGCAGCTCGTGCGACACGTTGGCCACGAAGTCCTTGCGCACCTTCTCCAGCCGGCGCAGCTCGGTGACGTCGTGGAAGACGGCGGCGCTGCCCGGCAAATCCTTGGCCAGCGGCGTCACCCGGATGGAGAGCGTGCGCGGGAAGTGGCCGTCCAGCGTGAGCTCCAGGTGGCTGGATGCGCTCTCCCGGCAGGCGCGCATCACGGCGTCGTGCAGCGCCTCGTTCCGGATGAGGGCCAGGGGGCGCTGGCCGGTGAGCGGGCTGTTCGTGGACGCCAGCAGGGGGCGGAGCGCGTCGTTGTGGCGCACCACCGTGCCCTCTGCGTCCGTCACCCAGACGCCTTCTGTCATGCCGTCGAGCACGGCGGTGAGGGTGCGCGCCTCCTGGGTGAGCGCCGCGTTGCGCGCGGACAGCTGGGCGTGCAGCGAGTCGATGGCGCCTTCGAGCCCGGCCACCTCGTCCAGCCGCTCAGGGACGCCAGGCGCGGCGGTGGAGGCGCCGCCCTCGGCGCGCTCCCGGGTGTGGCGGGCCAGCAGGTCGAGCTGCCGCTGCATCGTTCCGCGGCTCACGCCCAGGGACATGAGGGAGCCGGCGAGCGCGACGAGCGCCGCGGCGAAGACCTCCTTCGGCCCGTCGAGGAGGGCGACGAGCGTCGCGACGACGACGGCGGGCAGCAGGAGCGGAAGGAGTGTGGCGCGCAGGGGCATGGGCGGGGCGGCCTCACGGAGGGCTGAGCTTGTAGCCCACGCCGCGCACCGTCTCGATGATGTCCCCGGCGGGGCCCAGCTTCTCGCGCAGCCGCTTGATGTGCGTGTCCACGGTGCGGGTGTGGATCTCCGCCTGGATGCCCCAGACGTCCGACAGCAGCACCTCGCGCGTCTGCACCCGGTCCGAGCGCTCCAGCAGCGTGCGCAGCAGGCGGAACTCCAGCGCGGTGAGGAGCACTTCCTCGCCCTTCACACGCACCTGGTGGCGGGTGGTGTCCAGGCTGATGTCGCCGGAGGCGAGCACCGCGGAGGGGCCGTCCTCCGCGTCCGCGCGGCGCAGCACGGCCTTGACGCGCAGAAGGAGCTCGCGGACGGAGAAGGGCTTCACCACGTAGTCGTCCGCGCCCAGCTCCAGGCCCTGCACCCGGTCGGACTCCTGGCCCTTCGCGCTGACGATGATGACGGACGCCTTGCGCAGCTCGGTGTCCGCCTTGAGCATGCGCAGCACCTCGCTGCCCGCCACGTCCGGCAGCATCAGGTCCAGCAGCACCAGGTCTGGCGGATGCGCGCGCGCCTTGGCGAGCCCGCTCGCGCCGGTGCTGGCCGTCTCCGTCTCGAAGCCCGCGGCCCGCAGGTTGTAGTCGACGAGACCTGCCAGGTCCTGCTCGTCCTCGATAATCAGGATGCGCGACATGAAGCCCTCTCGAGTCCCTCCGCGCTCAGGGCGCGATGGACGGATTGCAATCTCCACCGGTCAGCGTCAGGGGCGCGGCAATCACCGGGGCGTTGTCGCCCGCGTTGACCTCACGGAGGTAGTTGCACGAACTCCCCAGGAAGCCGGGCGGGGTCCCCGTGGTGATCGCCTCGATGACGAGCGCGTAATCTCGGCCCACCGGCACGTCCACCGCCAGCTCCAGGCTTCCTCCCGACTGGAGGGTCGCCAGGTCCACTGGGAAGCGGAGGGCCCTGCCCTCGCGCCCCTGGGCGTCCTTCAGCACCACCAGGTCGTCACGCCGCACCTGGGTGCCCAGGCACGTGCGCTGAATCTCGGTGCAACTGCGGCTGGAGCCCCGTGACACCACGGCCACCTGTAGCGCCTGGACGTCGTTGGCCACCGCGCGCTCCATCGTCAGGGCGAGCGGAAAGCGACCCGCGGGCTCGGCGTCAGGGCCGCACGCGCCAAGGCCGAGCAGCAACAGTGGGGACAGGAGGCGCAGGCTCATGGGGCGGGGGGCTCCACGCGGATGGTGATGGGAACGCGGCCCCGCTCTTCGCCGGAGGTCAGCGCCACGATGCCGGCGGTGGCGCCAATGGCCACCGCGCCCACGCCCACCCAGAGCCAGGGGCTCTTGTACCAGGGACGGGAGGACGGGTCGGCGGCGGCGCCGGCGCGCACGGCCCGGGGCGCCACCTGGAAGATGAGCGGCTGGAAGGAGTCTCCCCGGCCCGCGAGCCGGCGCTGCGCCGCGTCCGCGACCTCGAAGTAGTACTCCATCTCGTAGGCCTCGGCCTCGGTGGGCACTTCATAGGCCGGCAGCACCGCGCGGTAGCGCTCGCGGGGGCGGCCGTCGGGGCCTCGCTCACGTGCGAAGTCCACCGAGCTGTAGGCCTCGTCACCGGCGCGCCGGTAGAAGAGGCGCGCGCGGGCGCCCAGCGCCAGGTCCTGGATGGCGGCCTCCACGACGACGGGCTCGCCACCCGGCGGATCAGGGATGGGGTCCACGTCCAGGGTGACGGGGCGGACGCGCCGGCTCTTGATGTCCTCGCGGATGCGCGCGTAGAGGGCGCGCAGCTTGGGCGGGGAGCTGCGGGGGAGCTCGTAGTCCGGCCGGGCCTGGAGCAGCTTCTCGTAGGCGTCGCGCGCCTGGGGCTCGTCCCCCAGGTAGAGGGCCGTGAGGCCCAGCAGGCGGTACATCTCCACCAACTGATCATCCGTCAGGTCCGGCGCATCCAGGCCTTCCAGGATGGTGCGACGTGCGTCTTCGAATTCGCCCTGGTCGAACTGCTCGCGGGCCTCGGTGATGGCCGGGCTGGCCGGGCCGAGCTGCGAGAGAACAGGCTCAGGGAAGAGGGGCCGGCTCCAGCCCGGTCGGGCACCCAGGCCCAGCACCAGGATGAGGGCCCACCCGCGCAACCGCCAGCCATGTGCGTGCATCGATTCGAACCTATCAAAACGTTATCGAGAGAATCCACGAAGGCCGGCCCATCGGGGGTGACGGAGCGGTGACATCTTCGTGGCGGTGTTGCACGAGGGCGTGTTGACGCTGGAGGGGCCACCCTCTATGTTGCGCGCCCCTTTTGGCCTGGAAGTAGCGTAAATGCTCGTAAAGGTTGATCAAATCAAGGACGCAGGGCTGAAGCTCGAGGAGCCCGTCAATCTCGAGCTGCTCGGTGAGACGCTGGGAGGCGCTGCCTCCGGCGAGGATACCGGATTCCGGGCCACGGCCCCGGCGACGTTGAAGGCGTCGCTGCGCAAGCTGAGCGGCGGCGTGCTGCTGGAGGGGCGCTTCACGGTGGACGTCACCAGCCCCTGTAAGCGCTGCCTCGCCGACGTGGCCATGAAGGTCCCCGTGGAGTTCACGCTCAACCTGGTGCCGGAGTCCCTGGCTCGGGGCGACGACTTCAAGGATGACGACGAGAAGGCCATGGAGAAGAAGGAGCGCAGCCAGGGTGAGTCTGGCGGCTCCTTCGAACTGGACGACGTGGATCAGGAGCTCTTCGACGGGAAGACCATCAACCTGGACCCCATCGTCCGGGAGCAGCTCCTGCTGGCCCTGCCGATGAACGCCGTGTGCCGGGACGACTGCAAGGGCCTGTGCTCGCAGTGCGGCGCGAACCGCAACGAGGTCGCCTGCACCTGTGAGACCCGGCCCGTGGACCCGCGGCTGGCGCCGCTGAAGAACATCAAGCTCAACAACTGAAGTGAGCCTGGAGTGCAGGGCCACCTCGTGAGAGGGGGCCCTGAAACGACAAGGGCCGCGGCCTCCACTGGATGGAGACGCGGCCCGTCGTGTTTCGCAGCGCCCGGGAAGGGCGCTGTATGTGACTGTGTGTCAGGCCTCGGCCTGAGCGACCACTTCACGGCCCTTGTACTGGCCACAGGACGTGCAGGCGCGGTGAGGCATCACCGGCTCCTTGCAGTTCGGGCACTTGGTCACCTGCACGGCGCTCCGCAGGTTGTTGTTGGCCGCACGGCGGCGGTCGCGACGCATCTTCGAAGTACGCTTCTTGGGGACACCCACGGCTCACCTCTATATTCGACCCCGACCCGGAGCGTTCGCGCCGGTCCGGACCGGTTGAGTCCAATGTCTTTCGCGCTGTGCCGGGGTCCCCGGCTCCCTGCGCAACACTCTCTGCTCGAAACCGGTCTGGGGCGGTCGCACGAAGGCTCCCGTACTCCATGTCCGGCTTCGGAAGGCGGCGGACCCTAGCGGCTCGAAGCCCCCGAGTCAATGCGGCAACGCGGGAGGGCCCGTTATCTCCCGGGCACCGTCTATCTCGGACGGTGCCCGGTGACAACGCCCATGGCGCGGTCGCCATTCTTCCGGCCGTGCTCCAGGGCGTATCAGCCAGTCGTTGCCCCCCTGCAGGGTTCCTGCTGTGCTGCGCGCCGCCCGCCCCCCGGCGGGTGGGATACGGACACCGACAGCCGGCCGGACGCCGGGCGGGCAAGGAGAGGGTGGGGATGAGGCTGGTGCTGGATGCCATGGGCGGCGATCACGCGCCCGCCGCCCCCGTGGAGGGTGGGGTGCTCTTCGCGCGGGCCCACCCCGGCCATGAGGTGCTCCTGGTGGGGGACGAGGCGAAGGTGGCGCCCCTGCTGGGCAAGCTGCGGCCTCCGTCCAACCTCCAGGTCCACCACGCCTCTGAAGTCGTGGAGATGGACGAGCACGCCTCGACCGCCTTCCGCCGCAAGCGGGACTCCTCCCTCCGGGTGGGCTTCGAACTGGTGCGGGACGGCCGGGCGGAGGCGCTCGTCTCAGCGGGCAACTCTGGCGCCGTCATGGCCGGGGGCCTGCTCACGCTGGGACGGCTGCCGGGCGTGGAGCGTCCCGCCATCGCCGCGCTCTTTCCCGCGCTGAAGGGCGGCGGCCGGTGCCTGCTCCTGGATGCGGGCGCCAACGTGGACTGCAAGCCGACGCACCTGGCCCAGTTCGCCGTCATGGGGGAGGCCTACGTGCGCGCGCGCATGGGCGTGGCCCGGCCCCGGGTGGCCGTGCTCTCCAATGGAGAGGAGTCCTCCAAGGGGACGCCGCTCACCCGGGAGGCCAGTGGGCTGCTGCGGCGCTCGGATCTGGACTTCGTGGGTTACGTGGAGGGCAAGGACCTCTTCTCCGGCGAGGTGCAGGTGGTGGTGACGGACGGGTTCACCGGAAACGTCGTCCTGAAGACATCCGAGGGCGTGGGCATGGGCGTCATTGGCATGCTGCGTCAGGCCATCGAACGGCGCGGCGGGCTGGCGGAGAAGGTGGGGGCGATGCTGCTCCAGCCCGCGCTGGCCGGGCTTCGCCGGGTGGTGGACTACGCCGAGTACGGCGGGGCGCCCCTGCTGGGCATCCAGGGGGTGGGCATCGTCGCGCATGGGCGCTCCACGCCCCGGGCCCTCTTCAACGCGCTGGGCGCGGCGCTGGCCATGGCGGAGGGGGGCGTGCAGGCGGAGTTGACGCGTTGCATTGGGCGCGCGGCGGCGTGGCTTCCGACCCATCCGAAGGGAAAAAGAGCGACAGACGCGGGCGTTTCCGATTAGAGCCTTCGCCCGGAGCGTGCAGGCCGCCTCGGGCTGGTGGCGGGGCGCCTCGCGGAAATTGCTGGCTCAACCTGGTCAGGTACGGCAACAGGGCGTCCAGCCTGCGGCCCCGGCCGCTGAAGAGGAGGCAGAGTCCGCATGTCGAAGGTCGCGTTCGTGTTCCCCGGGCAAGGCAGCCAGGCCGTGGGGATGGGCAAGGACCTGTATGAGAAGTTCCCCGAGGCCCGGGCCGTGTTCGACGCGGTTGATGCCGCCCTGGGGGAGAAGCTCTCCACCCTCTGTTTCGAGGGCCCGGACGAGGCGCTGAAGCTCACGGCCAACACCCAGCCGGCCATCCTCACGGTGTCGCTGGCGGCGCACGCGGTGTTCGCGAAGCGGGGACCGGCGCCGTCCTTCGTGGCGGGGCACTCGCTGGGCGAGTACTCGGCGCTGGTGGCGGCGGGCGCCATGGACCTGGGCGACGCGGTCCGGGTGGTGCGCGCGCGCGGCACCTTCATGCAGGAGGCGGTGCCCGCGGGCGTGGGCGCCATGGCCGCGGTGCTGGGCCTGGTTCCGGAGAAGGTGAAGGCGGCCTGTGACGCGGCGGCCGAGGGGCAGGTGGTGTCGCCGGCGAACTACAACTCGCCCGAGCAGACGGTCATCGCCGGTGACGCGGCGGCCGTGGAGCGCGCCGGGGTGAAGTGCAAGGAGGCCGGCGCCAAGCGCGTGATGCCCCTGCCGGTATCCGCCCCCTTCCACTGCGCGCTGATGGCGCCGGTGCAGCCCCGGCTGGCGGAGGTGCTGGGCGGCATCCAGGTGTCCGCGCCGTCCGTGCCGGTGGTGACCAACGTGGAGGCCCGTCCCAACGCGGACGCGTCGCGGGTGGTGCCGCTGCTCCTGGAGCAGGTGAGCTCGCCGGTGCGCTGGATTGAGTGCGTGGAGGCGCTGAAGGCCGAAGGCGTCACCCGCATCATCGAGCTGGGGCCGGGCAAGGTGCTGGTGGGCCTGGTCAAGCGCATCACCAAGGACATCGAGCTGTTCAACGTCGAGGACTCCGCGAGCCTGGACAAGGCGCTCGCGGCACTGGGGGTGGCAGCATGAGCGGCTTCAAGGACAAGGTCGTGCTCGTGACGGGTGGCTCGCGCGGCATCGGCCGGGCGTGCGCGGTGGCCTTCGCCAAGGCGGGGGCCTCCACCGTGGTCATCAGCTATGCGGGCAACGAGGCGGCGGCCCAGGAGACGGTGGCCCTGCTCCAGGCGGAGGGCGCCAAGGCGGAGGCCATCCGCTTCGACGTGTCCGACAGCGCCGCCTGCGCCAGCGCCGTGGACGGCATCGTCAAGGGCCACGGCCGGCTGGACGTGCTCGTCAACAACGCGGGCGTCGCGGTGGACGGCCTGGTGATGCGGGTGAAGGACGAGGACTGGGACAAGCAGTTGGACACCAACCTCAAGGGCGCCTTCTCGCTCATCCGCGCCGTCAGCCGGCCCATGATGAAGCAGAAGGGCGGCGCCATCATCAACATCACCTCCGTGGTGGGGGAGATGGGCAACGGCGGTCAGGCGGCCTACTCGGCGTCCAAGGCGGGGCTCATCGGCCTGACCAAGTCCGTGGCGCGCGAGCTGTCCAGCCGGAACATCCGCGTCAACGCCGTGTCCCCCGGCTTCATCGGGACGGACATGACGCATCAGATCAATGACGAGATGCGCCAGAAGATGCTGGAGGGCATCCCCCTGGGTCGGTTGGGCAATCCGGAGGAGGTCGCCGGCGCCGTGCTCTTCCTGGCGGGGGACGCCGCGTCCTACATCACCGGCGAGGTCCTGAAGGTCAACGGCGGAATGTACATGTAACCCACGGTTGGATTGCCGCCGGGCGTGGGATATACCGCGCCCGCTTTCGACATGGTCCGGGAAGCCAGCCGGGCCACATCTGGTTCCTGGAGGGTTCTACACTTATGTCGACGTCAACCATTGAGGCCAAGGTCAAGTCCATCATCGCCGACCAGCTCGGTGTCGGAGAGGATGAGATCAAGCCGGAGTCCTCCTTCATCGAGGACCTCGGCGCGGACAGCCTCGACATCGTGGAGCTCGTCATGGCGATGGAAGAGGAGTTCGAGGTCGAGATTCCCGACGAAGAGGCGGAGAACATCAAGACCGTCAACGACGCCGTCAGCTACATCAACACCCACAAGAAGTAGGTAGCACCACGGCGTGCCGGGGTGCGGGGCGGCGCCGCGTGATGCGCGGCGTCCCCGGTGTCCCAGGCGCCACCGGAGAGGACCGTGTCACAACGTCGAGTCGTCGTCACCGGAACCGGGCTTGTTTCGGCTCTGGGAACCGGAACCGAGAAGAACTGGCAGGCGTTGATCGCCGGCAAGTCGGGTATTGCCCAGGTCACGCGCTTTGACGTTGGCAAAATCGACACGCGCATCGCGGGCGAGGTGAAGGACTTCGAGCCCGAGGCGTTCATCGAAAAGCGCGAAGTGCGCCGGATGGACCTGTATGCGCAGTTCGCGTTGGCCGCCGCGCAGATGGCCGTGACGGAGTCGGGCATTCCCATTGGCCCGGATGCTCCGCACGGCTACATCCCGGAGAAGGTCGGCGTCATCGTCGGCTCGGGCATCGGCGGTATCTCTTCGCTGGAAGAGCAGCACCGCAAGGGGTTGGAGAAGGGGTTCGACCGGTTGTCGCCCTTCTTCATCATCCAGATGATCATCAACATGGCGCCGGGCCTCATCTCCATGCGGTACAACTGCAAGGGGCCGAACTGGGCGCCGGTGTCCGCGTGTGCCACCAGTGCCCACGCCATTGGCGAGGCCTGGAAGTCCATCCGCCTGGGTGAGACGGACGCGGTCATCGCCGGCGGCGCCGAGGCGGCCATCACCCCGTTGGGGCTGGGTGGCTTCTCGGTGATGAAGGCGCTGTCCACACGCAATGATGATCCGGCCGGGGCCAGCCGTCCCTTCGACAAGGACCGTGACGGCTTCGTCATGGGCGAGGGCGCGGGCATCCTGGTGCTGGAGGAGATGGAGGCCGCGAAGAAGCGCGGCGCCAACATCCTCGCGGAGGTGGTGGGGTACGGTGCCAACTCGGACGCGTACCACGTCACCCAGCCGGCGCCGGAAGGCGAGGGCGCGGCGCGCTGCATGCGGCTGGCGCTCCAGTCCGCGGGGATGAACCCGGAGGACGTGGGCTACATCAACGCTCACGGCACCTCGACGCCGTTCAACGACGCGAATGAGACGAAGGCCATCAAGACGGTGTTCGGCGACCACGCGCGGAAGATCGCCGTGTCGTCGACCAAGTCGATGACGGGCCACATGCTCGGCGCGGCGGGCGGCTTCGAGGGCGTGGTCAGCGCGCTGGCGCTGGCGCGCAACATCCTGCCGCCCACCATCAACCAGACGACGCCTGATCCGGACTGCGACCTGGACTACGTGCCCAACCAGGCGCGTGAGGCCCGGGTGGACGCGGTGATGAGCAACTCGTTTGGCTTCGGCGGCACCAACGCCGTGCTGGTGTTCAAGCGCTTCTAGCTGTCTCAGGAGAAACCCGCGTGAAAGTCATCCTCGCTTCAGACCACGCGGGACTGGAGCTCCGGCAGGAGCTGGTGGCCGCGCTCACCGCGCGGGGCGTGGCCCACGAAGACGTGGGTCCCGTCACGCGGGACTCGGTGGACTACCCGGACTTCGCCGCGCGGGTGTCCCGCGCCGTGACGTCCGGGGAGGCCACCCTGGGCGTGCTGGTGTGTGGCACCGGCATTGGCATGAGCATCGTCGCCAACAAGCACAAGGGCATCCGGGCGGCCCTGTGCACCACGGAGTTCGAGGCCCGGATGGCTCGGGCCCACAATGACGCCAACGTGCTGTGCCTGGGCCAGCGCGTGGTGGGGGCCGGCGTGGGCCGCGCCATCCTGGAGGCGTTCCTCAGCACTGCTTTCGAAGGCGGCCGCCACGAGCGGCGCGTCCAGATGATTCGCGAGGCCGAGTCCCAGGGCTAACGGCCCCGCCGTACCCGTCGTTCGAGGGAGTCCGCCATGGAGAACATCCGTACGCTGGCCGAAGTGGACCCGGAGATTGCCCGCGTCCTCCGCGAGGAGACCCAGCGCCAGGAGGAAGGGCTGGAGCTCATCGCTTCGGAGAACTTCGTCTCTCCGGCGGTGATGGAGGCGGTGGGCTCGGTGCTCACCAACAAGTACGCGGAAGGCTACCCCGGCAAGCGCTACTACGGCGGCTGCGAGGTGGTGGACGTCGCGGAGAACCTGGCCATCGCCCGCGCCAAGGACCTGTTCGGCGCGGACGCGGTCAACGTGCAGGCGCACTCCGGCAGCCAGGCCAACATGGGCGCCTTCATGGCGCTGATGAAGCCGGGCGACACCATGCTGTCGCTGGACCTCAACTCCGGCGGCCACCTCACCCACGGCGCCACGTTCAACTTCTCCGGCAAGCTCTACAAGGTCGTCCACTACGGCCTGACGCGTGACACGGAGACCATCGACTTCGCGCAGGTGGAGTCGCTGGCCAAGGAGCACAAGCCGAAGGTCATCGTCGTGGGCGCCAGTGCGTACCCGCGCACGCTGGACTTCGCGAAGTTCCGCGAGATCGCCGACGCGGTGGGCGCGGCGATGCTGGTGGACATGGCGCACATCGCCGGCCTGGTGGCGGCGGGCGTGCACCCTTCGCCGGTGCCGGTGGCGGACATCGTCACCAGCACCACGCACAAGACGCTGCGCGGTCCGCGTGGCGGCCTGGTGCTGAGCCGCGAGCCCTACGCCAAGGCCATCAACAGTCAGATCTTCCCCGGCATCCAGGGCGGCCCGCTGATGCACGTCATCGCCGGCAAGGCGGTGGCCTTCAAGGAGGCGCTGTCGCCGGAGTTCAAGGCGTACCAGCGGCAGATTGTCGCCAACGCGAAGGCGCTGGCGGAGGCGCTCCAGCGCGCGGGCCTGCGGCTGACGTCCGGCGGCACGGACAACCACCTGATGCTGGTGGACCTGCGCCCCAAGAAGCTCACGGGCAAGGTGGCCGAAGAGGTGCTGGACAAGGCCGGAATCACCGTGAACAAGAACATGATTCCGTTTGACCCGGAGAAGCCGATGACCACGTCCGGTGTCCGGGTGGGCACGCCGGCCATCACCACGCGCGGCATGCGCGAGGCGGAGATGGCGGTGGTGGGGCGGCTCATCGGCGAGGCGCTGGACGCCGCGCAGGACGACGCCGCGCTGGCCCGCATCAAGGGGCAGGTGAAGGAGCTTTCGCAGGGGTTCCCGCTCTACGCCTCGCGGTTGAAGTAGATTGGCGAGCCGTACCCTTCCATGCGCTGCCCCTTCTGTCAGGACGCCGAGAACAAGGTCATCGACTCCCGTGAGTCACACGAGGGCTCCGTCATCCGGCGGCGCCGCGAGTGCCTGACCTGCAAGCGCCGCTTCACCACGTATGAGCGGGTGGAGGAGCTCTACCCGCTCATCGTGAAGAAGGACGGGCGGCGCGAGGCGTTCGACCGGGAGAAGATCGTCAACGGGCTGAAGAAGGCGTGTGAGAAGCGGCCCGTGTCCGCGGATCAGCTCGAGGAGACGGTGGTCGCCATCGAGCGGCAGCTGCAGGGCATGGGCGAGAAGGAAGTGCCCTCGTCCGTCATCGGCGAGGAGATCATGCGCCGGCTGCGGCAGCTGGACGAGGTGGCCTATGTCCGCTTCGCGTCCGTGTACCGCAGCTTCCGCGACATCGCGGAGTTCATGGACGAGCTGAAGGCCCTGCGCGAGGCGGAGGCGCGCGAGCAGCGCCAGGCGCCTCCCTCGGCACCGGTGGACAAGGGCGGTTAGAGAAAGCACATGCGGCTGTTGACACGGGCAAGGTTGGAAGCGACACGGGCGCCCCGGGCGAAGCGAGCGGCGGACTTCGACCGGGCGGTGGCTGAGTTCTTCATGCGCATCGCGCTGGAGGAAGCCGCCAAGGGCCTGGGCCGCACCAGCCCCAACCCCGTCGTGGGCGCGGTGCTGGTGAAGGGCGGGCGCATCATCGCCCGCGGCTACCACAAGAAGGCGGGCAGCGCGCACGCGGAGGTCGTCGCGCTGGAGGCCGCCGGTGCGCGCGCCAAGGGCGCGGACCTCTACACCACGCTGGAGCCGTGCGACCACTACGGGCGTACCCCGCCGTGCAGCATGGCCATCATCGAGGCGGGCGTCCGGCGCGTCATCTGCGCGTCGGCGGACCCCAACCCGAAGGTGAGCGGCAAGGGCGTGTCGCGGATGCGGCGCGCCGGCCTCAAGGTCCTCACGGGCGTGCTCGCGGAGGATGCGGACCGCCTCAACCGGCCCTTCTTCAAGATGATCCGCACGGGCCTGCCCTGGGTGACGCTCAAGGCGGCGGTGACGCTGGACGGGAAGCTGGCCACCGCGACTGGTGACTCGCGCTGGGTGACGGGGGCGCCGGCGCGCGCCTGGGTCCACCGGCTGCGGGACTCGGTGGACGTCATCCTGGTGGGCGCCAACACTGTCCGGAAGGACGACCCGAAGCTGACCACGCGGCTGCCCGGAGGCGGCGGGAAGGACCCGCTGCGCGTGGTGGTGGACAGCCACCTGCGCCTTTCCCCGGGCTACACCATCTTCACGCAGCGCAGCGCCGCGCGCACCGTGGTGGCCACGCTGGAGGATCCGGAGGGCCGCAAGGCGCGGCGCTTCCTGGCCCAGGGTGTGGACGTCTGGCAGCTCCGCGAGAAGGCGGGACAGGTGGACCTCAAGGCCCTGCTGCGGCGGCTGGCGAAGGGCGGCCACAACCACGTCATGGTGGAGGGCGGCGCGGAGATGTACGGCTCCTTCCTGCGTGGGCGCCTGGCGGATTCGCTGGCGCTGTTCCTGGCGCCCAAGCTGATTGGCAGCCCGGGCCTGTCGTGGGCCGGCGACCTGGGGGTGAAGGAGATGGCCCAGGCCCTGGCGGTGAAGGACCTCGCCTTCGAACGCCATGGCGACGACATCCTGCTCCAGGCGCTGTTGTAGGACACGAGCGGCCGTGGGCGCAGGCGGGGCCGGTCCGTTATAAGCGGCCCCATGTTTACCGGCCTCATTCAGGACCTTGGCAGGGTGGAGCGCGTCATTCCCGGCGGGATGACCGACCTGTGGATTCACACCTCGCTGGGCGCGGCGGCCTTCGAGCTGGGCGAGTCGATTGCCGTCAACGGCGCCTGCCTCACGGTGGTGGAGCGCACCGGTGACAGCTTCCGCGTGCAGGCCGCGCCGGAGACGCTGCGCCGGACGACGCTGGGCTCCGTGAAGCCCGGAGACCAGGTGAACCTGGAGCGGGCCCTGGCGCTGGGTGACCGGCTGGGCGGGCACCTGGTCTCTGGCCACGTGGACGCCGTCAGTGAGGTGCTGGAGACGTACCCGGAGGGTGGCTCCTGGGTGATGGGGTTCCGGCTGCCGGAGGAACTGGCGCCGTACTTCATCGAGAAGGGCTCGGTGGCCATCGACGGCATCAGCCTCACCGTCAACACCGTGGAGGCGGACCGGTTCCGGGTGCAGCTCATCCCGGAGACGCAGGAGCGCACCACCTTGAAGGCGCGGGGCGTGGGGTCGAAGGTGAACCTGGAGGCGGACCAGATAGGGAAGTACGTGGCGCGGCTGTTCGCGCTCCAGCGGGGCCAGGGGGCCCCCGGGGGACGTGGCGGGCTGACGGCGGCGGCCATCGCGGCTGCGGGGTTTGGCACGCCGTAGCAGGCGACGCCGGGCCCCGGGGTGGTGTAGGAAGCGCGGCATGCCTCGCTACTTCGACGGTGACTTTCTACCCCCCAAGGGCCGCTTCGCCATCTGCGTGGCCCGCTTCAACGGCTTCATCACCGAGGAGCTGGCCAAGGGCGCCGTGGACACGCTGGTGCGCCACGGCGTGGCCGACGCGGACATCGACGTGTACCGCTGCCCCGGAACCTATGAGCTGCCCGGTCTGGTTCGGCGCGTGACCGAGACGCGGCAGTACGTGGGCGTCATCACCCTGGGCGCCGTCATCCGGGGCGGCACGCCGCACTTCGACTATGTGGCCGGCGAGTGCGCCAAGGGCATTGGCGCGGTGGCCTTCGAGGCCGCGGCCGCCACCCCCGCCAAGACGGTGACTTTTGGCGTGCTGACGACGGACACGGTGGAACAGGCCATCGACCGGGCGGGCGTGAAGGCTGGGAACAAGGGAGCGGAGGCCACACTGGCCTGCATCGAGATGGTCAATCTGTACGCGAAGATGTCAGCGACGGACGGAAGGAAGGCGTAGGCCATGGGCGCGCGAAGAACGGGACGTGAGCGTGCGCTGCAGGCGCTCTACCAGTTGGAGATGGCCACCGCGACGACGGCGGAGGCGCTGGAGTCAGCCTGGTCGGCCGCCGAGGAGAGCAACAAGCGGGACCCGGACGCGGTGAAGTTCGCCCGGGAACTGGTGGA
Organism: Myxococcus sp. CA005; assembly: GCF_006518205.1. Lineage (NCBI taxonomy): Bacteria > Pseudomonadati > Myxococcota > Myxococcia > Myxococcales > Myxococcaceae > Myxococcus > Myxococcus sp. CA005. Next base: position 106,872 of record NZ_SRLV01000009.1, read on the forward strand.
AGGTGTGCAGTCCCACCGGGACGAAATCGACCAGCTCATTGAGCGGCACAGCCACAACTGGCGCCTGGACCGCATGTCGCGCATCGACCGGAACGTGCTGCGACTGGGCATTTTCGAGCTGAAGTACCGCCCGGACATCCCCCGCAAGGTGTCCATCAACGAGGCGGTGGAGCTGGGCAAGAACTTCGGCAATGAAGAATCGAGCGCGTTCGTCAACGGGCTCCTGGACCGCGTCGCGGTCGCCTTGAACAAGCCGTGAGCCGCTGACGCCAGCCGCGAGGGACGCGCCGTGAGCCAGACGACGACGCACGACATCGGATTGGAGGGCCTGGACACGCTCGGCGGGGTGGACGCGCTCTGCCTCTTCATCGCCGAGGATGACCGGCCCCTGCCGTCCTCCGCGGGCTTCGTGGACTGGCGGCTGTGTGGCTCGCTCTCGCGGGTGCTCAAGGCCGGCTTCTTCACGGGCGCGAAGGATGACTGGCTGTTGCTGCCCTCGGACGGGAAGCTGGCGGTGCCCCGCATCTTCGTCGTGGGGCTGGGCGCGCGTCAGCGACTGGACGCGGTTACGTTGAACGACGCGATGGCTGAAGCGGGAAGGGTGCTGTCCAAGGCCCGGGTGGAGTCCGTGGCGCTGGAAGTGCCCGCCGGTGGCCAGGTGGAGGACGCCGCGCGGGCCGCGGCTTTCCAGAAGGGCTTTCTGCCCGCGTTCAAGGGCGAACGGGTGGCCGTCCTGGCGGACAAGGGACTCGTCAAGTCGCTGCCTGCACGCAAGGGCTGACGCTCGGCGGGCGGGCGGGCCTTCTGCTAGCATGTCTCGCCCGGGGCGAGCGCACATGCGTGTCAAGGTGTTGATTGTCGAGGACTCGAAAGCATCGCGCGAGTACATCGCCGCGATGGTCGAGGCCGTGGAGGGGGTCGAGGTGGTGGTGACCTCGAGCGGCTTCGAGGCCCTGAAGCTGCTGCCGCGTCACCGCTTCGAGCTCATCATCACCGACATCAACATGCCTGACATCAACGGGCTGGAGCTCATCAACTTCGTCAAGAAGAACCCCAACTACCGCGAAGTGCCGCTCTTCATCATCACCACGGAGGGGCGCGATCAGGACCGCGAGCGCGGGCTCGCGCTGGGCGCCGCGGAGTATCTGGTCAAGCCCTTCCTCCCCGGGAGCCTGGAAGCGCTCCTGCGGCGCTACCTGAAGCTGCCGTGAGTCCGGGAAGCAAGGCGCTGGCCGAGTTCGTGGCCGAGGCGACGGAGATTCTCGACGCCCTGGCCAGGGACCTGCTCGTGCTCGACGAGCGCCGGGGCTCCGAGGCGGACCCGGACCTGGTCAATGGCATCTTCCGCGCGGCGCATTCGCTCAAGGGGCTGTCCGGGCTGTTCGGCCAGGAGCGCATCTCCCGGCTGGCGCATGGGACGGAGGACCTGCTCGACAGGCTTCGGCTGGGGAAGCTGCTGCTGGACGGCGCGGTCCTGGATGCGCTGATTGAAGCGCTGGATGCGTTCCAGGCGCTGCTGGGCGAGGCCGCTCGCGGCGCGGAGAGCGAAAGCCTGTCCGCCCGCGTGGAGGCGATGGCCGCGCGGATGGCGTCGATGGGCGCTCCGGCGGAGGTTGCCGCGGACGACCCGCTGGACCGGTTGGAGCTGGAGGCGCAGGTCCGCTCCGTCTTCACGGAGTATGAGGAACACCGGCTGCGGGAGAACGTGCGGCGGGGTGTGTCGCTGTGGCGCGTGCGGGCCGCCTTTGATTTGTCCGACTTCGACAAGGGACTGGCGGAGCTCAACGCGAGGCTCAAGCCGCTGGGCGAGGTCATCAGCACGTTGCCGTCCGCGCAGCCGGGTGGCGCGCATGGCATCGCGTTCGACCTGATTTTCGGTGCGCAGGTCGACCGTGTGTCCCTGGAGACGGGACTGGAGGGAACGCCCGCGGAGCTGTCCGCGTTGACGGTGCGCCCGGCCGCGGCGGCTGCGACGAGCGCGCTGCTTCAGGCCGCGCAACCCGCCGCGACGATTCGCGCGTCCGGGGGCGCGAAGTCCGAGACGCGGACTGGAGACGCGGCGACGCACGATGGGGACGCAAGCACTGCTCAGGACGCAGTGGCAGGGGGCCTCGCGGCACCTGATGCACCCGTCCGCGTGACGGATACGGCCCCAGAGGCGTCGCGGAAGGGAGCAACGCCCTCGCGCGGCTCCCGAGGCGCCGCAAGCCGAGGCACGTCCGCGGACGCCAAGGATGCGCCCGCGGCAGGGCATTCGACGTCGCCCAAGGGCGGCGGAAAGAAGAAGGGTGTGCGCGCGACGCCCGCCGCGATGTCTCCCGAGGCGCAGCAGCCGCTCCTTTCGCACGTACCGGAAGACACGGAGCCCGGGCCCCTGGAATGGCCCACGTCGGACGCCGACGTGCCTGCCAATGCCAGCGGCTCGCCTTCACTGACTCCCGTGCCCGGACCCTCCAGCGTGCCCGTCGTCGCCTACCTCCAGGGCGCCGCCAAGGCATCACCCAAGGGCCTCTCGGTAGCCCCAGCGGCACCGGCCGGCGCCCCCGTGAGCACCCCTGCGGCGCTGACGGCGGACACGTCGCTGCGCTCCCTGACGCAGACCGTGCGGGTGGACATCGGTCGCCTGGATGGCCTCATCAACATGGTGGGCGAGCTGCTGCTCATCAAGGCCAATCTCCAGCGGCTCGCGGAGTCCGCGAGGCAGGACGGCGCGGTGGCGCTCTCCAAGCTATTCGGCCAGGAGCTGGCGCGCGAAACGCGAGGCCTGGAGCGCAAGCTGGAAGCCCTTCAGGAAGGCCTCCTGGAAGCGCGGATGGTCCCCGTCGGCCAGGTGTTCGACAAGCTGGCACGGCTGGTGCGACGCATCACCCGCGAGGCGGGCAAGGAAATCGAGCTCGCCATCAGCGGCGGTGAGGTGGAGCTGGACAAGCTCATCGTCGAGGAACTCAGCGACCCGCTGATGCACCTCATCCGCAACGCCATCGACCACGGCGTCGAATCCCCCGACGCCCGTCTGGCCGCAGGCAAGCCCCGGCGCGCGGTGGTGGGCCTGCGCGCCGAGCAGAAGGGCAACCACGTCGTCATCGAGGTGAGTGACGACGGCTCCGGCATCGACGAGGTGCGCGTTCGCGAGGTGGCCATCACGCGCGGCCTCATCACCTTCGCGCAGGCCCAGGAGATGAGCCGGAGGGAGCTGCTCAACCTCATCTTCCAGCCCGGCTTCTCCACCGCCCGCAGCGTGTCCGAGCTCTCAGGCCGGGGCGTCGGCCTGGATGTGGTGAAGAACAACCTGGGCAACCTGTCGGGCATCATCGACGTGTGGAGCGAGCGCGGAAAGGGCACCGCCTTTCACCTCACGCTCCCCGTCACGCTGGCCATCATTCGCGCGCTGCTGGTGGGCGTCAGTGGCCGCACCTACGCGGTGCCGCTCAACAGCGTGCTGGAAATCATCTCCGTCCAGCCCAAGGAAATCCGCACCGTGGAGCGGCGCGAGGTCCTGGACCTGCGCGGACAGACGTTGCCCTTCGTGCGGCTGTCTCGCATGTTCGCCTTGCCGGAGCGTCCGGTGAGCCGCCACTTCGTGGTGGTGGTGGGCCTGGCCCAGGAGCGCTTGGGCATCGCCGTGGACGAATTGCACGGTCAGCAGGACATCGTCACCAAGCCCCTGGGGGGCCGGCTCCAGTCCGTCCGGGGCATCTCCGGCGCCACCGAACTGGGCAACCGGCGCACCGTCCTGGTGCTGGACGTGGCGGCGCTCCTGGAAGAGGGCATGGCCGTGGAGCGGCGTCGCGCCTGACCCTCGCTGCGGACGGGCGCGCCGGCTGCTATCCTGCGTCGCTGTGTCCCGGTTCTCGGAACTGCTCGACGACTTCTTCTACCGTCCTGACGAGGACGTCTCCGGGCTCCAGGACTTCGCGGCGGGCAGCGACGGCGTATTGCCCTCGGCCCCCGAAGAGGTGCCCGAGGAGTACCTGGCCTTCCGCCTGGAAGGGGAGTGCTACGCGGTCCCCATCCGGGGGGTGCGTGAAATCTCCAAGGTCCCGCCGTTGACGGAGATTCCCCGCGCCGAGCCTCAGCTCCTGGGGGTGATGAACCTGCGCGGTGAGCTGCTGCCCGTGTACGACGTCAAGGTGCGGCTGCGGCTGGCGGAGCGGGCGCCCCTGGTCGCCGGGCCCGACGCGCCGGCGCCGCCCCGGAGTGCTCGCATCCTCGTGCTGCGCACGGAGACGGGGCCCGCGGGGGTGTGGGTGGATGGCGTGGTGGGCGTGGTGAAGCTCAAGCCGTCCATGCTGGAGGCACCGCCACCGGGGTTGCGCGTGGGTGACAGGGATTGCGTGGTGGGCATGGGCCGGCGTGGCCCCATGCTCTACATCCTCTTGGACGCGGAACAGGCGCTCGCCCCATGAAGGACTCCGTCAACCTGCTGTCGCGGCGTCCCCACGTGGTCCCGGATGAAGTGTCCTCGGCCGCGGACACGGTGGTGCAACTCTGTGCCTTCTTCATCGGCGCGGAGGAGTACGTGCTGGACATCATGCGGGTGGAGGAAATCCTCCCGCTCCAGCGCATCACCCCCATCCCCCACGCTCCGGCGTTCGTGGAGGGTGTGCTCCATCTGCGCGGCCTCATCCTGCCGGTGGTGGACCTGCGGTGCCGGCTCCTGGGCTCGCCGGGGCCGGAGACACCGAAGACGCGGCTGCTGGTCTGCAAGCTGGGCACGCGGCGCGTGGCGGTGAAGGTGGACCGGGTGGCGGAGGTGCTGCGCGTGCGGCGCGGCGACATCAAGCCCGCGCCCGCGCTGAGGGTGGCGGGACACACGCCCTTTGTCGTCGGTGTCTGTGGACCACCGGACCGGCTCCGGCTGCTGCTGGACCTCAAGGCATTGCTGCGCGTGGAGTTGGAGCGCGAGTCTTCAAGGAACACGACGTAGGCGCACACATGGGGGATTGAGATGGGCCATCAAGGACTGGAGCAGCACCGTCGAATCCTCGGCATCCTCTTCATCGTCATCAACGGGCTGTCGGTGCTCATCGCCGTGGGAGTGATGCTGTTCTTCGGGGCGATGGGCGGGATGTTGCCGAGCGCGAAGCCCGAGGAACGGGCGCTGATTGTTGCCGTGGGCATGGGCGTGGGCGGGTGCCTGGCGCTGCTGGGGTTGCCGGGTGTCATCACCGGCTTCGGGTTGCTCTACCGCAAAGCGTGGTCGAGGACGCTGACACTGGTGCTGGGCATCCTCGCCATTCCCAATGTTCCCCTGGGCACGGCCCTGGGGGCCTACGCCCTCTGGTTCTACCTCCAGCCAGGGTCTGACCAGGTCTTCGACACATGAACCCCCACTCCGAGCCCCCGGTCGAGGAAGAGGCGCGCTACCTCGCACTCCAGTCGCTGGACCCGTGCACCGCGGGCGTTCTGGAGATTCTCATCGTCGGCTTGCATGACGAGAGCTGGCGCGTGCGCCACGTCGCGGCGGAGGCCCTCAAGCGGATGCCCGCCTCGAGCGAGCTCGCGGCCCGGCTTATCTCCGTGCTGGGGGAGCGAGGGGAGACGGGGGCTCGGAACGCGGCGGCGGAGGCGCTCGCGGGGTTGGGCAGTGTTGCGTTGGGCCCGTTGGTGGACCTGCTGGCCCATCCGGACCCGGACCAACGCAAGTTCGCCGCGGACATCCTTGGGCAGTTGGGGCAGCGCGAGGCGGAGGGCCCCCTGGTGCGTTCGCTCTCGGACGCGGACCTCAACGTGCGTGTGTCCGCGGCGGAGGCGCTGGGACGCATTGGCGGCGCGCAGGCCGTCACCGCGCTGGAGACGCTGCTGGCCGAGCCGGAGCCGCTGCTTCGCCTGTCCGCCCTGGAAGGGTTGACGCTGCTTCAGCATGCGGCGCCCCTGCCGGTGGTGAAGGCCTTGCTGGAGGACCCTCGGCTTCAGCGGAGCGCCTACCGGATGCTGGGCCTCCTTCCGGAGGCGGACGCGACGGTGCGCATCTGCCAGGGGCTCACGTCGGAGTTGCGCTCGGTGCGAGAGGCGGCGCTGTCCGCGCTGGGGACCCAGGCCGCGCGTTCCGCAGGCGCGCGGCGCGGGGAGCTCGAAGCGGTGGTGCGGAAGGCCCTCTTGCCCCTGCCCGGTATGACGCCGCGATTGACTGCGGCGCTGGCGTCCGAGGACGTCATGGTGTGCGCGGGCACGCTGGTGGCGGTGGCCTCGCTGGGCGATGCTTCGCTGGCCGTGCCCGTGGCGGAGTGTGCGCGCGAGGCGCGGCTGCTGCGCGAGGTCCTGCGCACGCTGGGCAGGTTGGGGCCGGACGGCGGGTACATCTTGCTTCATCGCCTGCCGGACTTGTCCCTGCCGGCGCGGGCCGCCGCGGCCGAAGCGCTGGTGGACCTGGTCGACGCCTCGGCGGTGGCGCCGCTGTGCGCGTTGCTGGAGTGGGTGGAGGACGAGCTTCGCGCGGTGGTGGTGCGTGCCTTGGGGCGGACAGGCGCGGCCTCGGCGGTGTCGCCGCTCGTCGCCCTGCTGGAAGAGCCATCCCTCGCGGGCGCGGCGATGCGCTCCCTGGCCGGGCTGGCGGAGTCGTGTCGGCCGGCGGTGCTGGAGGCGCTGGAGGACGCGGTGGCGCGCAGGGCCACGCCCGCGGCGGTCGCCGCCCTGGCCCGCGTGGGCGGAGTGCCGGCCCTGCCCACGTTGAAGCGGCTGGCGCGGGACGAGGACCCTCGGTGGCGGGCGGCGGCGGTGGTGGCGGCGTGTGAGCTGGATGGCGACGTCGGTCGGGAGTTGGTGCGCGCGGCGCTCGCGGATGAGTCCGTGCCGGTGCGCATCGCGGGCACGCGGGCCCTGGCGCGACTGGGTGGGCCTGACGCGGGCGCGCTGCTGTCTCCGGTCCTGAGGGACGAGGACCCCTCCGTGCGGGTGGCCGCGGTGGAGGCGGCGGGGGACTGCGGCGCGTTGGACCGGGTGCCGGACCTGGTGGCCCTGACGCGGGATGCGGATGGCGCGCTGGCGGTGGCCGCGGTGCGGGCCCTGGCGCGGATGGGAGCGGCGGGCCCAGGGGTGTTGCGGGAGGCCGCGGGGCATCCGGACGTGGAGGTGGTGAAGGCGGCGCTGGTGGCGGGGGCGGAGTCGTCGGCCGGGGTGACGATGGCGCTGTCCCTGCTGCGTCATGCGCGCTGGGATGTCCGCGCGGCGGCGGCGCGAGTGCTGGGCGATTCGGCGGGGCCGGAGTGTCTGTCCGCCGCCCGGGAGGCGCTGGAGGCGGAGTCGGACGCCCTGGCGCTGCGAGCCCTCTCCGATGCCGTGGAGCGCCTGCTCCGGCGCTGAGAGGGCTTCATGGCGCGCTTCGACGACGGACGTCCGGAGATGTCAGCGGAGGAGTTCCGTCTCCTCCGGGACCACGTGTATTCGCACTGCGGCATCCTGGTGCACGAGGACATGAAGTTCGTGATGGAGCGCCGGCTGTGGCCCCGGCTGGAGTTGCTGGGGCTGCCAGACTACGGCGCGTACCACCGCTACCTACGCTACGACGCCAACCGGCACGCCGAGTTGGAGGCGGCCGTCGAATCCCTCACCACTCACGAGACGTACTTCTTCCGCGAGCCCACGCAGCTCAAGGCCTTCACGGACGAACTGCTCCCGGTGGTGGGGCAGCGCAACGCGCGGTTGCGGCGCCTGCGGGTGTGGTCCGCGGGGTGCTCGTCCGGGGAGGAGGCCTACACGCTGGCGATGCTCCTCAAGGACAGCCGCCGCTTCGACGACTGGGACGTGGAAGTCCTGGGCACGGACATCTCCCGGCGCGTGTTGGCCATGGCGCGGCGAGCGGAGTACGGGCCTTCCGCGCTGCGTGCCACCTCGCCGGAATTGCTGGAACGCCACTTCGTTTCGCTGGGCAACAGCCGCGTGCGCGTCCGGGACGAAGTGCGCGCCTGGGTGTCGTTTGGCCACCACAACCTGCTGGACGAGGTGGGTAGCCAACTGGTGCCACGCATGGACGTGGTGTTCTGCCGCAACGTGCTCATCTACTTCGACCTGGCGGCACGCCGGAAGTTCCTGCGCATCGTTCGGGACCGGCTGGTGCCAGGGGGGTACCTGCTGCTGGGACACTCAGAGAACCTGCTGAACCTGGGCTCGGACTTCGAGTTCGTTCACCTGCGCGGGGACCTGGTGTACCGGAGGCCGGAGCTGGACGAAGGAGCGCGTCGATGAGCAGCAAGGGCGTCATCTCCGTACTGGTCATCGACGACTCTGCCCACAACCGGCGGACCCTCTCCACGATGTTGGAGTCGGAGCCGGACGTGCGAGTGGTGGACCGCGCGGCGGATGGCGAAGAGGGGCTGAAGAAGGTCGTGGACCTGAAGCCCGACGTGGTGACGCTGGACCTGGAGATGCCGAAGCTCGGCGGGTACACATTCCTCCGCCTGCTCATGCGCACGGCGCCCACGCCCGTCATCGTCATCTCCAGCTATTCGCACCGCTCGGATGTCTTCAAGGCGCTGGAGTTGGGGGCATTCGACTTCATCGCCAAGCCGCAGCACCCGACGTTCGAGGCCATGGAGGCGCTTCGGGTGGAGCTGCTGGAGAAGGTCCGGGCGGCGCGGCACGTGCGCCCCGGTTACCGGCACGCGGCGCCAGGGGCTCGCGCCATGGCGGTGGCGGGCGAGCCGCCACTGGTGGTGGCCGTGGGCGCCTCCACGGGGGGCCCCCCCGCGGTGCAGCGGGTGCTGGAGGGACTCGCCGTGGAGCCCACGCCGTGCGTGTTGGTCTGCCAGCACATGCCGCCGCAGTTCACCCGCGCCTTCGCGGACCGGTTGGACCGCATCGGCCCCTTCTCGGTGACGGAGGCTCGTGACGGAGACCTGGTACAGCCCGGGCACGTGTACATCGCTCCAGGCGGGCGGCACATGGTGGTGGCCGAGCGGGGCTCCCGGCTGGAGCTGCAAACGCCGCCGCCCACGCCCGTGGACAAGTACGCGCCCTGTGTGGACCGCCTCTTCGTCAGCATGGCGCAGGTGCTCGGCGCCAAGGCCCTGGGGGTGGTGCTCACGGGCATGGGCGCCGACGGTGCGGAGGGCGCGCGCGCGGTGCACCGCGCTGGCGGCGAGGTCTGGGCGCAGTCGGAGGAGACCTCGGTGGTGTTCGGCATGCCGGGGGAGGCCATCGCCACCGGGGCGGTGAAGCGGGTGATTCCACTGGGTGACATCGGCCCGGCGCTCGCGGCCCTGGCGCGGCGGCGGCGCTGAAACTCCGGCCCCTGGCGCACGGGTGCTAACGTCCCCGGCCCATGACGCAGCAGATTCGAGCCTTGGTGGTGGATGACTCGCAGGCCATGCGGCGCAGCATCATGTACGCGTTGCAGCGCCTGTCCGGCGTGGTGTGTACCGAGGCCCAGGACGGCGCCGAGGGCTTGAAGAAGCTGACGCAGGGCCGCTTCGACCTGGTGCTCACGGACATCAACATGCCGCTGATGGACGGGCTGAAGCTCATCAGCCACATCCGGCAGGCGACCGAGTACCGGAACGTCCCCATCATCGTCGTCACCACGGAGGGTGCGGCGGCGGACCGGGAGCGCGCGATGAAGCTGGGCGCGAGCGCGTACCTGGTGAAACCCGTGCAGGCGAAGGTCGTGCTGGATACCGTTCGGGACCTGCTGAAGCTGGACTGAAGGCGAGCGCGCACGAATGGATTCCGTCCTGCGGGTGGAGGGCCTGGAGAAGGCGTACGGCGAGGTGAAGGCCGTGCAGGGGCTCACCTTCGAGGTGGCGCCCGGCGAGGTGCTCGGGTTGGTGGGGCCCAACGGCGCGGGGAAGACGTCCACGTTGCGGTGCCTGGCGGGCATCCTGCCGCCCAGCTCGGGCCGCATCCTGGTCGCGGGATATGACTTGTCGCGGACGCCGGTGGACGCGAAGCGCGCGCTGGCCTTCCTGCCGGACGAGCCGCGCTTCTTTGAATACCTCACGGTGTGGGAGCACCTGAACTTCACGGCGCGGCTCTACGGCGTGGAGGACTGGGAGGAGCGGGGCCGCGCGCTGCTGGAGGAGATGGAGCTGACGGGCAAGGAGAAGTCCCTGCCGGGCGAGCTGTCGCGAGGCATGAAGCAGAAGCTGTCCATCGCCTGTGGCTTCCTGCATTCGCCAAAGCTCATCCTCCTGGACGAGCCACTCACCGGCCTGGACCCCATCGGCATTCGGCGGATGAAGGCGTCGCTGCGGCGCCGGGCGGAGGAGGGCGCGGCCCTGGTGTTGTCCTCGCATCTGCTGCCGCTGGTGGAGGAGTTGTGCCACCGGCTGCTCGTCATCGCGGGCGGCAAGGCCATGGCGCTGGGCAGCCTGGAAGACATCCGCGCGCGACTGAGTGGCGCGGAAGGGGAGCACGCCTCGCTGGAAGAGCTCTTCGTCCGAATCACCAGCTCGGGAACCCAGGCGCCGTGAGCTTCCCTCGCGCGGTGGCCTTCCTCTGGGCCGCGACCTGGCGCAATCGCATCCGGCGGCAGTTGGAGCGGCTGCGCAAGCCGCGCTACCTCCTGGGCGTGCTGGTAGGCGCGGCGTATCTCTATTCCGTCTTCTTCCGGCGTTTGGACTTCCGTGGGTCGGCGGGCACGGTGCCCGAAGGTGTGCGGTTGTTCGCCGAGTTGTCGCTGGTCGGCTCCGCGCTGGGGACATTGTTCGCCGCGTGGGCGCTGGGCCGGGACCGGCCGTCGCTGACCTTCTCGGAGACGGAGGTGGTGCAACTCTTCCCCGCGCCCGTTTCTCGTAGGGCCCTGCTGCAATACAAGCTGGTGCGCGGGCTCCTGGGCACGTCGCTGGGCGCGCTGTTCGCCACGCTGTTCCTTGGGAGGACCATCAGCCCGCATCCCGCCCTCTTCTTCGTGGGGGCGTGTCTGGCCCTGGGCACGCTCTATCTGCACTCGACGGCGGCGTCCTTCGTGCGCACGCGGCTGTCGGCATGGGGCCTCTGGGGCCAGGTGGTCCGCTGGGGCGCGGTGGGTGGTGTCCTGGCGCTCGTGGCGCTGGCGGTGTTCACCTCGCTGCGAGAGCACCCGGTACCCGAGGACCTGTCGTCAGGCCGCGCGCTTCGCGGGTGGTTGCAGGCGCTGACGGTGTCACCCGGCGTGGCGGCCGTGTTGTGGCCGGGCCGGCTGCTGGTGGCGCCCGCGCTGGCGCAGAGCGTGGGCGACTTCCTGTGGGCCCTGCCACCGGCGTTGGCGCTGATGGCGGCGCACTACGGCTGGGTGCTCTGGGCCGAAGTTCCGTTCGAGGAGACGGCGGTGGTGCGCGCGGAGTCCCGCTCACGGGAGCGCATGCTGCGGGCCTCGGGGCGGATGACGCGGGTGGGCTCGCTCACGTTGAGCCGCCCTCCATTCCGGCTGCTGCCTCGAGGCCGACCGGAGGTGGCACTCATCTGGAAGAACCTGATTGCGCGCAAGCGGATGGGGGGCGGGTTCGCGGTGTTCCTCGCCTTCATCATCCTGGGCGGTGCCATCGCGGCGATGATGGGCGACACGCGTCTGTTCACGGACACGCGGCGGGTGCTCGGGCCGGTGGCGCTGGCGTTGTCGGTGATGCTGACGGTGGTGGGGCCGAGCGCGTTCCGCATGGACCTGCGGATGGACCTGCCCAAGCTGGACCTGCTGCGCGCCATGCCACTGACAGGGCGGCAGGTGGTGCGCGCTCAGTTGGCGGCATCCTCGCTGGCACTGGCCTCGTTCCAGCTCGCGCTGTTGGCCGTGGCGCTCGTCCTGGGGCCCGGCGTGGAGGCCTCGCGCCTGGGCGGCTGGTGGTGGCCCGGAGGGCTGGCGCTGGCGTTCCTGCTTCCGGCCGTGTCGCTGTCGGGCCTCTTCGTGCAGAACGCGGCGGTGGTCCTCTTTCCCTCGTGGGTACCGGCAGACACAGGCGAGCGGGCACGCGGCATCGAGGCGATGGGCCAGCGCCTGCTGGCCGTCGTGGGCACGCTGGTGGTGATGCTGGTGGGGTTGATTCCCGCGGGGCTGGTGGCGCTCGTGGTGGGCCTCCCTGTGTCGACGCTGTTGGGCCCCTGGGCCCTGCCCGTGGCGGGCTTCGTCGCGGCGGGGGTGTTGGTGGGAGAGGTGTGGCTGGGCGTCATGGCGCTGGGCCACGCCTTCGAGCGTCTGGATGTCTCCGAGGACCGGCCAGAATAGGTCGTCCCGTTCGCTCCTGGACGTGCGCGTGCTTTGCGGTGGTGGGGCTCCTGGGCGCGGATTATCCGGGCCGTTTCCGGGAGGAGACGCGCATGAAGGTGGGATTCATTGGCCTGGGCAACATGGGACTGCCCATGGCGGCGAGCCTAGCGGCCGCGGGGCACGAGCTGACGGTGTGGAACCGCACCGAGTCCAAGGCCGCGCCGTTGAAAGAGAAGGGGGCGCGGGTCGCCCGCAGCCCCGCGGAGGCGGCTCGAGGCGCGGAGGTCGTCTTCAGCATGCTGGCGGACGATGCGGCCGTGACATCCGCGGTGTTCGGCCAGGACGGCCTCCTGGCGGGACTGGCGCCGGGCGCGGTGCACGTCTCGTCGAGCACGCTCTCCGTGGCGCTTTCCGAACGGTTGGCGGAGGCGCATGCGAGCGCCGGCCAGCGGTATCTCGCCGCGCCGGTGTTCGGCCGCCCTACCGCCGCGGCGTCGAAGCAGCTGTGGGTGGTGGCCGCCGGTCCGAAGCAGGACATGGACCGCTGCCGTCCGCTGCTGGAGACGCTGGGGCGCGGCCTCACCGTGCTGGGTGACCGTGCCCCGGCGGCCAACGTCGTGAAGTTGTCGGGCAACTTCCTCATCGCGTCGATGATGGAGGCGCTCGCCGAGTCCTTCGCCCTGACGCGCAAGTCCGGCATCGAGCCGAAGGTGTTCCTGGAGGTCTTCCAGTCCGTCTTCGCGCGCGCACCCATCTTCGAGGGGTACGCGCAGCTCATCGCCGAGGAGAAGTACAGCCCGGCGGGCTTCAAGATGCGGCTGGGCCTCAAGGACGTGGAGCTCGTCCTGGGCGCCGCGCGCACCGCCGAGGTGCCCATGCCCCTGGCCAGCCTCGTGAAGGACCAGTTCCTGGGAGGCGTCGCGCAGGGCCACGGCGATTTGGACTGGTCCGCGCTGGGGGCGCTCGTCGCCGAACGGGCCGGGCTGAAGCAGGGCGACTGAGCGCCCGCGCTCCAGGTGCACGCCTGTCTGCCGTGCACCTGGAGCTTCAGGGATTGCGAGCAGCGCTTACTGCCGCGCGTTCATCTCCGCTGCGGGGATGGGGAAGCGCTCGTGGGGCTCGATGTCCGGGTCCAGCTCACGGGGAAGCGTGTCGAGCCGCCCGTAGCGCCGAAGGTCAATCCACCGGTGGCCACCCTCGAACAGGAGCGAGTACCGCTTCTGCTTCAGCAACTCATCCAGGGCATTGTTCTCATCGATGTCCAGGCGCGGGGGCAGCCGGCCGGAGGTGGTGCGGATGAAGTTGAGGTCGTCCACCGCCGGTCCGAGGTTCCGATCTCCAATGTTGGCTTCGGCGCGCAGGAGGATGAGCTCCTCGTTGCGGATGATGGGCACGGGCGAGTTGTTCGTGGGGTAGATGCGGAAGCGCCACTCCGTCGACAGCTTCCCGTCCGCCGCGGTCCTGGGCTCGGGCAGGCGCGTGAGCTTCCGGACGACGCGGTCATCCACGGTGTCATTCTCCTGGAACTCCGCGTCAGTGACGATCGACGGGTGCGCGTAGACGTTGACGCTGATGAGGCCGTTGTCCGTGTCGCCGGAGTTCGTCCCGAAGGAGTGATAGACGCCCAGGTCCAACGATGCGCTCTGATTGAGGAAGGACTGGCTCAGGGCGGTGAGCGCCTCGGGGTAGCGTCCCCGGTACACAGCCACTCGCGCGGCGAGCGCGCGGTTGAACTGTCGGAACGTCGTGGGCGTGTTGAAGCCGGCGAAGCCTGGGCTGAGCTGGAACGGGAAGGACTCACCCGCGCTCCCCAGGTGGGCGTGGCCCTCGTCGAGCAGGGCGGCGATGCGCTCGAACACCGCCTCCTTGCCGACGATGGGGGCCAGTTGGCCAATGGGCAGGTTGACGTCGATGGGGGCCCCTTCAATGTCCCGCGTGTTGATGACCACGAGGAAGTCCAGGGCTTGCATCGTCTTCGCGAAGCCGCGGAGGCCCTCCTTCTCAGCGTCGGGCGTGTTGGGGACCTGGTCGAGGGAGTCCAGCAGCGCGTTGGCGTTGCGGATGTTCAGGTAGGGGTTGGTCCAGTGATTGCCGCCGAACGCCGGGCCGCCAGGGTCCAGGGTAGGGCCCAGCAGTTCGCCGACGGCGCGCGGGTCCGCGGGGTCGAAGACGTACGCCTCGCGCCCGATGATGCCGAGCTGGGCCACGTAGCCGTTGGGAGCGGCGACACCAGCGCGGTGGCCGAGGAGCAATCCCGTGGCGGCGGTGAGCACCGCGGGGCGCGTGGGCCGCTCGCGGAAGTCATCGAGGCTGGGGTTGTTCAGGTCCGGGACGTCCAGGCTCCCGCAGCCGCTCAGGCCCAGGACGGTGAAGAGCCCCACGAATGCCTTCTTGGTCAGTTGGATGGTCATGGCTCAGAACCCGACGTCGAGGGAGGTCCAGAAGCTGCGGCTGGGAGGGAAGGGGGCCACGTCCACGTTGCGGGAGATGGCCTGGTTGCCGAAGTTGCTCACCTCCGGATCCAACCCGGAGTAGCCAGTCAAGGTGATGAGGTTGCGCCCGCTCAGGCTGAGCCGGGCGGACTTCACCGCTGGAACCATGGACACCCAGTCCTTGGGCAGCTGGTACATGAAGGTCACCTCACGCAGCTTGAGGAAGCTGGCGTCCTCGATGTACGTGCTCGCGTGCGTACGTTGCCGTACGAGCCGCTCGCGGCCCCCCGTCGTGAAGTCCGGTGACGTCCCGGCGTCGTCGTAGATGTACCGCGTCAGGTTGATGATGTCGCTGCCCTGCTGCCAGTCGAACAGGAAGGACAGGCTGAAGTCCCGGTACTTGAGGCTGTTGGTGAAGGACATGCGGAAGGTGGGCTCGGTGTCGCCAAGCTTCCGCACAATCGGGCGGCCGTTCTCGTCGACGCCGTCGTTGCCCACAATCTGCGTCGCCGTCGCGCCTTCCTGGATGCGGAAGGCGCCCAGGGCAGTGCCGAACCCACCGGCGAGGAACGCGGGAACAGGCAGGTCCGTCACCCGGCTGCGGTTGAGGGCGAACGTCGCGCCGCTGGTCCACTCGAAGCCGCCGCGCACGGGCGTTACCTGGACCATGGCCTCGACGCCACGGTTGCGCAGCGAGCCGCCATTGAAGATCTGCGTGGCGAAGCCACCGGACGGGGCCAGGGCGCGCTGCAGTAGCAGGTCGCTGATGTTTCGCTGGTAGATGGACACTTCCGCGACCACGTCGCCGCCGAACAGGAGGGCGTCCACGCCGGCTTCGACCTCGCGCTGCCGCTCCGGCTTGATGTTCCGGTCACCCGCGATGCCCGTGCCCACCAGGCCGGGGCTGCCGGCGATGTTGCCGGTGGCGCGCAGGCCGTTGAACTTCATGCCGTACAGCGGAAGGTTGCCCGTCTCTCCGTAGGCCGCGCGGACCTTGAACTCGTTCACCTTCGGGTGGAACGAGGGAATCCGGTAGGCGGAGGCCAGCTTCGGGTACAGGAACAGCGCGTTGGGGTTGCCGTTGGCGCTGCTCTGCTCGCCGCGCAGCGCGCCCACCAGCGTCAGGCGCTCGTCCAGCAGGAGGACCTCCTCCTGGACGTAGTAGCCCCGGTCTCTCACCAGCGAGCGGTTCTGCCGCAGGTTGACCACCGTGCCGCTGTCCACGTTCTGCTGGCCGGCGTTCAGGTTCTTGCTGACGATGTAGATGGAATCGATGTTGCGCTCTTCGAACTGGAGACCGCCGGACGTGGTCGCCACGATGCCGCCCGACGTGGGCTTGTAGGTGTGCACCAGGTTCAGGCCGGAGTTCAGGTTGCGCACCTGGCTGGTGCCGAAGAGCGACGAGCCTGGCAGGCCGTCATCGATGGGCTCGAAGTTGAGCTCGGGCGGGAAGAAGAGCGAGTTCTCCTGCTGGAACCGGTCCACGCCCGCGTTGGCCAGCACGCGCAGGTGGTGGGCCTCCGTCTTCCACAGGTGCCACGTCAGGTCTCCGGACCCGATGAAGCGCCACACGTTTTCGTCGTTCTTCACCAGCGCGGCCGTCTGCAATGGGTTGGCGCGGTTGGAGAGGAAGGGGTTTTGCGGGTACACGCCGTCCGAGTTGGCCTCCAGTGGGAGGAACTCCGGCGCGCGCGGCAGCACCATGTAGTTGCTGATGCTCGCGTTGTCGTTGTTCGTCAGACCGCGCTGACCCAGGGAGTGAACCAGGTTGGTGGCGACGTTGACCTCCACGGCGTCACCCAGCTTCTGGCCCAGGTTCAGCCGGAACGACTGCTTCTCGTAGCCGGTGTTGGCGATGATGCCTTCGTCGTTCTTGATCATCGCCGAGGCGAAGTACTTCGTGTTGCCCGTCACGCCGCTGACGCTGGCCAGCGTCTCCGAGGACAGGTCGCGGCGGCCGGCCAGGGTGGCCTCGTGGTCGAACCTTCGCCCCTGCTCGTAGTACTGGACCGCGGCCTCTCCGAAGGTGTCGCGCACCTCCTCCACGCTGTTGAAGCGGCGGGTGCCAAGCTTGTTGGCCAGCGTGTACATGCCCAGGCGCTGGGTCACCTCGAACTGCGGCTCGCTGGAGCGGCCCCGCTTGGTGTTGATGATGACCACGCCGTTGGCGGCCTTGGAGCCGTAGATGGCGGCGGCGGACGCGCCCTTGAGGACCTCGATGCTCTCGATGTCGTTGGGGTTGATGTCCGCGATGCGATTGACCTGGTTGTCCTGGGTGGGGTTCGCGTTGGCGCCGGCCACGGACTCGGTGATGGCGAACACACCGGAGGCGATGGCCACGTCGCTGACGAGCACGCCGTCGATGACGTAGAGCGGGGCGGAGGAGCCGTTGATGGTGGACACTCCGCGCAGCCGGAGCTGGAGACCGCCACCGGGCGCGCCGCCGTTGCTCTGGATGTTGGCGCCGGCGACCTTGCCCTGGAGCGCCTGGTCCACCGTCTGGGCAGGCGCGCGGTTGATCTCCTCGGAGTTCACCGATGCCACCGAGTTGGCCAGGTTCTTACGCGCCACCTCACTGGCGCGCCCCACCACCACCATCTCCTCCGCGAAGATGTTCTCCATCGCGACTTCGACGGTGCGCTGGTTGGCGCCAATCAGCACCTCGCGCTCGCCGTAGTCCTGACTGGAGAAGAGCAGCGTCACCGATCGGGTCGGCACGTTGGGCAGGGTGAAGGTGCCGTCCAGCTCCGTCTCCACGCCCTGGGTGGTGCCCTTGATGATGACACGCACCAGGGGCAGTCCCTCATTGGTGAGCCGGTCCGCGACTCGGCCCTTCACCGTGCGCCCGCTCACCGGCGCGGGCGCGGGTGCCGTGGGCGCTGGCTGCGGCGCAACCCCTGGCGCGGGTGCCGCCGGTGTCTGTGTTTCGGCTGCGGGTGGCGCGATATTTTCGTCTTGCGCCAGCGTTTCCAACGAGAAGAGTGCAAACACGCACCCCGGAATCAACGCCCTTCTCAGCGTCATTCGGTCCTCACTCGCTGCGGATGGACGGCTCCCCCCAAGGCAGGATGCCGGTGAGGCGAATCGTCACTGGCTCAACGATTGGCCGTCAACGGCATATCCTCACTTTTATTGTTAATCTTTGAATTCAAGTTGGCGGGAATGTTTGCCTGCCGCTGGAGCCCGCTGGACTTGCATCTGTCCTCAGCGAGGCTGCTGCGCGTCTCCGGCCTGGGCCGCGGCCAGGCCCCGGGGCCCCCCGTCAGCCGATCCTGGGGCCGCCGTCCGTCCGGGACGGATTTCTCCGGGCGAGACTGTTGCCTGGGGCACGTCCCTCCTCTAAGAGACTCGATGGGTATGGTGATGAACGAGCGTTACGAGCCGCAGGCGATTGAAGGTAAGTGGCAGACCCGTTGGGACGACGCGGGCATCTTCCGGGCAGGCAGCCGCCCCGGTGCACCCAAGAAGTACGTGCTCGAGATGCTGCCGTACCCCAGCGGGAAGATGCACATGGGGCATGTCCGCAACTACCTGCTCGGGGACGTGTACGCGCGTTACTTCCGGATGAAGGGCTTCGACGTGCTGCATCCCATGGGCTGGGATGCGCTCGGCCTGCCGGCCGAGAACGCGGCCATCAAGGACGGCGTGCACCCGGCGGTGCGCACGGCCGAGAACATCGCGTCCTTCAAGAAGGAAATCAAAAGCCTGGGCTACTGCTACGACTGGGATCGCGAGGTCAACACCAGCGATCCCGAGTACTACCGCTGGAATCAGTGGTTCTTCATCCAGATGCTGGAGCGTGGGCTCGTCTATCGCCGCTTCAGCAAGGTGAACTGGTGTACGGGCTGCCACACCGTCATCGCCAACGAGCAGGTGAAGGACGGCGTCTGCGAGCGCTGCGACTCCCCCGTGGTGGACAAGGAGATGCCCGAGTGGGCGTTCCGCATCACCCGGTTCTCGCAGGAGTTGCTGGACGCGCTGGACACGCTCAAGGAGTGGCCCCACCGCATCACCGCCGCGCAGCGGAACTGGATTGGCCGTTCGGACGGTGCCGAGGCCGACTTCCGCGTGCAGGGGCACGACACCGCGCTGCGCGTGTTCACCACCCGCATCGACACCATCTTCGGCTGCACCTACGTGGTGCTGGCGCCGGACCACGAGTTGGTGGCCCAGGTGACGACGCCGGAGCGCCGCGCGGAGGTGGAAGCCTTCGCCAAGCGCATGGCCGCGCAGTCCAAGACGGAGCGCCTGGGCGAGGGCACGGAGAAGGAGGGCGTCTTTACTGGCGCCTACGCGGAGAATCCCTTCACCGGCCAGGCGGTCCCCATCTGGATCGCCAACTTCGTGCTGAGCGACTACGGCACCGGCGCGGTGATGAGCGTGCCCGCGCATGACGAGCGCGACTTCGCCTTCGCGCGCAAGTACAGCCTGCCTGTGAAGGTCGTCATCCAGCCCGCGTCCGGTGACAAGCTCCCGCCGGGTGACAAGCTGGAGGCGGCCTATACGGAGTACGGCGTGCTGGAGGACTCGGGCGCCTACACGGGCCAGACATCCGAGCAGGCGCGTCAGGCCATGGCCGCGTTGCTGGAGAAGGACGGCAAGGGCAAGGCGACGGTGACGTACCGCCAGAAGGACTGGGGCTTCAGCCGCCAGCGCTACTGGGGCACGCCCATCCCCATCGTCTACTGCGAGAAGTGCGACCCGGACCGCAATGGCATCCCGGTGCCGGTGGCGCAGCTGCCCGTGCGCCTGCCGGAGATCGACACCCAGGCGGTGCTCACCGGCAAGGGTGAGCCGCCGCTGGCGAAGGTGGCCTCGTGGGTGAACACCTCGTGTCCGAAGTGCGGCGGGCCTGCCCGGCGCGAGGCGGAGACGATGGACACCTTCGTTGACTCCTGCTGGTACTTCGCGCGCTACCTGTCGCCGCACTACGACGCCGCGCCGTTCGACCCGAAGGAGGCCCAGCGCTTCCTGCCCGTGGACATCTACGTGGGGGGGCCCGAGCACGCGGTGATGCACCTGCTCTATTTCCGCTTCTGGACGCGGGTGATGAAGCTGTTGGGGCTGAGCCCCGTGGATGAGCCCGTCAAGCGCCTCATCACCCAGGGCATCGTCAACGGGCCGGATGGCCGGAAGATGTCCAAGCGCTGGGGCAACGTGGTGGCGCCTGCCTCCATCGTCCAGAAGTACGGCGCGGACACGGCGCGGGCCTACGTGTTGTTCGCGGGCCCGCCAGAGCGGGACTTCGACTGGTCCGATGAGCAGGTGGAGGGCGTGTACCGCTTCCTCAAGCGCGTCTGGGCGCTGGCCGCCACGCACCAGGCGGCGGCCGCGGGTGCCACCCATGACGGGCCCTACGAGGGCAAGGCGCTGGAGATCCTCCGCGCCGCCCACAAGACGCTGAAGCGGGTGGGGGAGGCCATCGAGCGCCTGTCCTTCAACACGGCCATCGCCGGCATCATGGAAGGCCTCAACGCGCTCTACGCACTGGGGACACCTGAAACGGCCGCGGAGAAGGCCGCCATGGCGGAGGCCGTGCGGTTGCTGGCGGTTGTGCTCACGCCGTTCACGCCGCACATCGCGGACGAAATCGCGGAGGCCTATGGCAGCAAGGACTTCACCGTCGCGCAGTCCTGGCCGGAGTTCGATCCGGCGCTGGTGGTGGACGACGTCATCCCCTACGCCGTGCAGGTGAACGGCAAGCTGCGCGCGGAGATTCGCGTGGCGGCGGACGCGGCGGAGGCGGATGTTCGCGCCGCGGCAGAAGCGGACGAAAAGGTCCAGGTGGCCCTGGCGGGGAAGACGCTGCGCAAGTTCGTCTTCGTCCCCAAGCGCCTCGTGAACTTCGTCGCGACCTGAGCGGGGATCCGGGTGCCGGCCGAGGTCCTCGTCATGTGTGGTGCATGTGGGCGGCCCCAACCCGCGGGCCGCCCGCGGTGCATTGCCTGCGAGGCCGTGCTTCCCGAAGCGCCCCTTCCCGGGGGCCCGGCACCGGGGGAGCCGTTCTTCGTCGCGGACCTGGGCGGAGGGCGCATGCTTTCCGGCCAGGGGACGCGGCTCTTCTATCAACCGCACCCGTCGGTCATGGTGCCTCCCGTGGAGTTGGACTCGCTGCGGGAGGCGCGGCTGGAGTCGCGCTACTTCCGGGAGGCGCTGGCGTTGACCGTCTTCGCCTTGCTGGGCCTGTGGGCGCAGCCCGTCGCGCTGAAGGTGCTGGGGTTGGGCATGGCGGCGCTGGGCGGCCTGCTGGCGTTGACGTGCCGTTCACACGGGCTCGTCCTGGTGCCTCGGCAGGGGGCGCAGGTGCGCTGGCCCCTGGGGTTGGCGCGGCGGGGCTCTCCCCGGGACACGCGGCTGTTGGCGGCGTGGACGTCGTTGTCGGAGGCCCTGCGGGTGCGCGGCGTGGCTGTCGACGGCGAGTCGTCACCGCTGCCGCCTCCACCGACACAAGACGGTGGCCCTCTGTCTTGACGGGCCGATCGGGCCGGGTAGGGTGCCGCGCATGTCGCGACCCTGCGCTGTCGGACCCCGGCGTCTTCGCATTGGCGTGGTGGTGGGAATGTGGGTAGCCGCGGGCTGTGGCTACCGCCTGGCGCCTCGCGGAGATGGTCTCCCGGCTGGCGTGACGTCCCTCTGCGCGCCCGTCTTCCTCAACGCTACGCCCGAGCCCACGCTGGAAACAGTCTTCACGCGCTTCCTACGGCAGGAGCTGATCCGCGTGGGCCGGCTGGGCAGCGCGGAGTCCTGCGACGGGCGCATGGAGGGCACGGTGCTGTCGGTGGCGAACACGCCCACGACCGTTGTCGGCAAGAGCACCAGCCCGGGCTTCTTCTTCCGCGTCTCCGCTCGGGCGCAGCTCCGCGTGGTGAAGGACGGACAGGTCCTCAAGCAGACGGAGGTTTTCGGCTCGGAGGACTATGTGCTGGGAAGCGGAGACATCCTGGAGGCGGAGGCGAACCGGCAGGTCGCGCTCGAGCGCCTCGCGGAGGTCTTGATGCGGGATGGCTACGACCGGCTCGCGGGTGCCTGGTGAGGAGGCAAGAGCCTCCTCCCGGCAGCCTGCACGAATGAAGCAGGGCCACGCGAGGTGGCCCCGAGGCTTCGACTAGGCCTGCGCGCGGGCGGCCTTGGTGGCGGCCTTCGCGAGACGCGAGATGCGGCGGGAAGCGGTGCGCTTGTGCAGCACGCCCTTGGTGGCGGCCTTGCTCAGCGCCTTGGCGGCCGACTTGATGGCGTCCGTCATCTTCGCCCCATCCTTGCTGCCGAGCGCCTCGCGGGCGGACTTGACGGCGGTCTTCACCTCACCGCGCACGGTGACGTTGCGCGCACGGCGCTTCAGGGACTGACGGTGACGCTTCTCTGCGGACTTGGTGTTGGCCAAGAGAAATCTCCAGCGGTAATGGCAGGCTAAAAGAGGGGCCGTCCTTACTGCGACGCCTCGCAGGCGTCAAGGCGGGTGTGGGCCTCCAGCCGGGATTTCCGGGCTCTGGACGCCCCGCCGAGGGCACCTGCGAGGAAAATCACTCTACCGAAGTCGTATATTCCCACACCAGCCCCGCGGGATCTTGAAAGGTGAGCCGGCCGGCCTGGTGCTGGATCAGCCGACTCCCCGGAATCTCCGCGAGGATGCCGGGGAGTCGCTCCACCGCCGCCAGGGAGGGGGCCGTCAGGCTCAGCCGCAGGCCCGTTGTGGGCGTCCCTGCCGCTTCGAAGGCGATCAGGATGCCCCCGTCCTCATAGCGGGCCTGATCCGCCGCCGGAGCCCGTCGGGTGATCCACCCCAGCCGCGGAGCCAGGACGTCCCAGAAGGCGCGCTGCGCGGGAAGATCCGCCACGCCCAGCCTCAGCGTGGTGACGGGCGCGCGCGGAACCCACGTCGGAGATGGCAGGGCCTTTTCGCGCGCCTTGGCCTCCTGCCAGTGACGCTCCATGTGTTCCAGGGTGGCGTCCCCCAGGGCGACACCCTCGGCGCGGAGGGCGGACTCGATGTGCTGGAAGCGGGCGGTGAAGCGGCGGATGGCCATCCGCAGCGCGTCCTCGGCGGGGGCTCCGACGAAGCGCGCGAGGTTGGCGAGCGAGAACAGCACGTCCCCCAGCTCGTGCTCGATGGCATCCCGATCATTCGCGGCGATGGCCTCGTCCAGCTCCCCCAACTCCTCCGTCAGCTTGGCGCGCACGCTGGCGACGTCCGGCCAGTCGAAGCCGATGCGGCTGGCCTTCTCCGTGAGCCGCTCGGCGCGCATCAGCGCCGGGGCGGCGACGGGGACGCCGTCCAGCACCGAGCCCTCCCGGCCCGTCTTGCGCTTCTTCTCCGCGGCCTTCAGCTTGGCCCAGTTGTCCAGGACCTGCTCGGCGCCTTCCATTCGCTGGCCGTTGCCGAAGACATGGGGATGCCGGCTGACCAGCTTGTCGCCAATGGCCTTCGCCACGTCAGCCAGGGAGAACTCTCCAAGCTCCGAGGCGAGCTGGGCGTGGAAGACAATCTGGAAAAGCAGGTCTCCCAGCTCTTCGCAGAAGGTCCGCCAGGAGCCACCGTAGGCGACCCGGTCCATCTCCTCCAAGACCTCGAAGGCCTCTTCCAGGAGGTAGGGCCGCAGCGAGCGCAGGTCTTGTTCGCGATCCCACGGGCAGCCGCCTTCAGCGCGCAGCTTCCGCATGATGTCGACCAGTCGCTCCAGCTCCGCCCCGGGGGTCAGCGTCGTGTCCGCCATGCACGTTCCTGTAGCACGCACGGGTCTGGTGCTGTCCGGCAAACGCGGCAGGTGGGCAGCCAGGCTGGCGTTCGTTTTCGCGCTTGGCCCTGGGTCGCCTACAATCCACTCTCTGGATGATCCGCCTGCCGCTTCTTGCCCTCCTTCTCAGTGGCTTCACGCTTCTGGTGCCCGTCGTGGCGTCCGCGCAGCTGGAAGCCCCCACGCGCCTTCCCGAGGTGGATCCGGGCCCCATGGAGCCCGACCTGCGGGATGAGTCCATGGATCCGGTGGATGACGCCGCCTACGCGGAGGACGTGCCGGAAGAAGACGTCCCCGCCGCGGAGGATGCCTCCACCGAGGACGCCGACGGCGCGCCCAGGGGGCCCGTGCGCAATGTCAGGGCCGCCGAATCGGTCCCCGCCAATGGCCGGACTCCCGCGGCGGCCAGTCCTCCGCCGGTCGCTGAACCCACGGTCATCACCCCCAGGCCGGTGACGCTGAGTCCGGTGCTGGCGCCGCGGGTGACGGATGCGGACCTGGAGGCCCTCTGGAACCGGTGGCGGCAGGCCCGCGCGACGAATGATCGAGACGCCGCGGCGGCGTCCCTCAAGGAACTGCGGACATTGCGCGTCGAGCTGGCCGCCACGGACCTGGAGCCCCTGAGCGTGGGCTTCCTCCGCGAAGCGGCCGTGCGTCGCCGCGCGGGGGACATGGCCGGCGCGGTGCGGTTGGCGGAGGTGGCGGTCGAGCTGTCGCCGGGGCTGCCCTACGCGCGCTTCGAGCTCGCGGAGCTCTACGCCTTGGAGAAGCCGGGCGACGTGTCCCGCACGTTGGGGCAGGTGCGGCAGGCACTGGCGACACTGGCGCAGGATGCCCGCTATCGTCGGCCCGCGTTGGCGGACCTGGGCGCCCTGGTGCTGCTGGCCTGGGGGGCCACCGCGGTGCTGCTGATGGGCTTGTTCTTCCTACGGAAGCTCCGTTACGCGCTGCATGACTTCCACCATCTGCTGCCGCGAGTCGTCTCCCGGTGGCAGTCCCTGGTCCTGGGGCTGCTGCTCTTGAGCCTGCCGTGGGTGCTGGGGCTGGGCGTGCTGCCCGCGCTGCTGGTGATGCTGGCCACCGTGTCTCTCTATCTCTCGCGCACGGAGCGGATCGTGGCGGCGGTGCTGGTGGCGGGCGTGGGGCTCTTTCCGCTGGCGGCGGGGCAACTCGCGCGTGTCACGGCGTTCGCGGGCACGCCGGCCGAGGACGTGTACCTCCTGGAGCGGGGCGGCCTGTCCGCCGAGGAGGCGCGGGCGCGCGTACTGGCGCGGATGGAGTCCCGCTCGGCGACGTTCGCGGAGGTGCTGTCGCTGGCGTACTTCGAATCCCGGCGCGGCTTGCTGGAAGAGGCGAGGACTCACTTCAAGGCCGCCTCGGCGCTGAAGAGCTCGGATGCGCGCCTGCTTACGCGCTTCGGCAACACCCTGGTCGCGCTGGGAGACGCGGAGGGTGCGGCACTGCTCTACGTGCAGGCCTCGCAGTCGGCGCCGGACCTGGCGGCTCCGCACTACAACCTGGCGCAGGTGGTCCGCCGCAGGGCGAAGACGCTGCCGGACTCGGAGGTCGGCAAGGAGCTGGATCGCGCCGCCACGGCCATGGCCTCGGCGCAGGCGCTGGATGGAACGCTGCTGGTCCGGGACCCGCCGCCGGAGGACCGGCTGCTCCTCAACCTGCTGCTGCTGGCCCCGCAACTGGCGGAATCCGACTGGCTTCCGCTCGCGGATGGCACGGGGGCGGGGCGCCAGGTGGAGACGCAGGTGTCGCGCTGGCTGCTCCCAGGGCTTCCTCCCGGGCCCATGGCCTCCGCGGGGGCCGCGGCGCTGGCGGTGCTGCTGGCCCTGTGGGGCTTCTTGGGGGACCGCTTGAAGGCGGCCAAGGTGTGTGAGCGCTGTGGCCGCGCGGTGTGCGTGCGCTGCGACCCGGAGCTGGGCATCGGCAGCAAGCAATGTGGCCAGTGCGTCAACGTCTTCTCCCGCCGGGGGCTGGTGCCGCAGCAGCTGAGGGCGCGAAAGCAGCTCCAGGTGGACCGGCATCAGGCCTGGACGGGCCGCGTGGCGTACAGCCTGGGCGCGGTGCTAGCGGGAGCGGGGCACGTGGCCTCGGGTGTGCCGGTCCGCGGCGCGCTGTATGCGTTCGGTTTCCTCTTCGCGCTGGCCGCGGTGCTCCTGCACCAGGGCCTGGTGCGAGGGCCCTACGGTGAAGCCCCCCTCTACCTCAAGCTCGCGCCCGCGGCGTTGCTGCTGCTGGGGGTCCACCTGCTGTCGTTGCGCGGTCTACGCCGTCTGCGGCGGGGGGAGTGAACGGCGATGTCCCTGCAAGGCACCCTGAAGGACTTTGGTATTGGCGACATCCTGCAGCTCATCGGGCAGCAGCAGAAGACGGGCACGCTCCACGTCCGCGCCAAGGACCAGGAAGTGCGCATCGGCTTCAACGATGGCCACATCATCAAGGCGGAGAGCGTCACCCGGAAGCGCAAGGAGCTCATCGGCGCCATGCTGGTGCGCTCGGAGCTCATCACCGAGACGCAGCTCGAGGCGGCCCTGGAGACGCAGCGCCGGACGCTCAAGCGGCTGGGGGACGTGCTCGTCTCCAGCCAGGCCCTCACCGCCGAGCGCTTCCAGGCGATGATGCAGCTTCAGGCCACGGAGACCCTCTACCGTCTCTTCACCTGGAAGTCGGGCACCTACGAATTCATCCAGGAGCCGGTGGAGCCGGACGCGGAAGCCATCCATCCGTTGCGCGCCGAGACGGTGCTCATGGAGGGCTTCCGGATGGTGGATGAGTGGCCGGTCATCCGGCAGAAAATCCACCGCGACGACCTGGTCTTCGAGCGCATCAAGGCCCTGCCTCAGCCGCGCGGAGAAGAGGGTGGGGAGCTGGGCGCCATCGGTCCTTCGGAGCGGCGCATCTACGATGAGCTCTCGCCCGGGAGGGATTTGCGCAAGCTGGTGGATATCTCCTGCCTGGGCGAGTTCGAGACGTGCAAGGCGCTCTACAACCTGGTGAAGGGCGAGTACGTCCGGCCGATACTCCCGGAGGGCGCCCCGGCCCCCGTTTCTGGGGACCAGCGCCTGCTTGCGCGCGTGGCGGGTCCGTTGGGGCGCCTCGTCGCCACCGTGGGGGTGCTAGCGGCGGTGGTGCTGGTGGTTCCCCGGGCCTTGCGCCCGGACCACGAAGCGGGCGTTGCCGCGGTATTTGCGGACTCAGCGGCCCAACGTCATGTTTCCCAGGCCCAGCGCGTCCGCATCGAGGCCGCGCTCGAGGTGTTTCGCCTGGAACGCGGTGAGCTGCCCGAACGTCTGGATTCTTTGGTGCAGGCTGGACTGTTGAAACCGGGCGAACTGAAATACCCGTGGCGGGAAGAGTACTATTACCGGCGGTTGGCCGCTCGGCAGTTCATTCTCCTGCCACCCTTGCGCTAGTCCTGACACAAAGTCGTCTTTCGCGGCCCTGGGGGCGGCGTTACGTTGGTGTCAGCCGTAGCGACATAGACCGAGGAAGAATCCGCATTGCGAAATCCCGCCACGTTGGAAGCGCCCGAAGTGCTTACCGCCTCCGCCAAGGTGGACGTTCGTGACAACGCGACCGCCCTGGCCCTCTGCGGCAACCAGAACGAAAACCTCAAGTTGATGGAGCGGCGCCTCGGAGTCCGGGTGGGACAACGCGGCACCGAGTTCCATCTCTCCGGCCCGTCCGACGCCGTCGCCTTCTCCGTCCGCCTCCTGGAGAACCTGGAGGAGATGATCCGCGCCGGCCGTCCCGTCTACCGGGAGGACGTGGAGCAGGGCATCAAGGTGCTCGGCCGCGGCGCGGAGTCCTTGCAGGAGGTCATGCTGGGCCCGGTGCTCAAGAGCTCCGGCAACCGGCAGATCTCCCCC
Organism: Myxococcus sp. CA005; assembly: GCF_006518205.1. Lineage (NCBI taxonomy): Bacteria > Pseudomonadati > Myxococcota > Myxococcia > Myxococcales > Myxococcaceae > Myxococcus > Myxococcus sp. CA005. The sequence goes on from NZ_SRLV01000009.1 coordinate 134,032, forward strand.
AAGAGCATCAACCAGAAGCGCTACGTGGACGCCATCCGCTCCCACGACATCGTCTTCGGCATCGGCCCCGCGGGCACGGGCAAGACGTACCTCGCCATGGCCATGGCGGTCGCCTTCCTCCAGGAGCGCAAGGTCAAGCGCATCATCCTGGCGCGCCCCGCGGTGGAGGCGGGTGAGAAGCTGGGCTTCCTGCCAGGAGACCTGCAGGAGAAGGTGAATCCCTACCTGCGGCCGCTCTACGACGCGCTGCACGACATGATGGCGGCCGAGCGCGCCGCGCAGCTGCTGGAGCAGGGCGTGGTGGAAGTGGCCCCGCTGGCCTTCATGCGTGGCCGCACGCTCAACGACGCGTTCGTCATCCTGGACGAAGCCCAGAACACGACGGTGGAACAGATGAAGATGTTCCTCACGCGCCTGGGCTACAACAGCAAGGCCGTCATCACCGGTGACGTGACGCAGGTGGACCTGCCCACGGGGAAGATGTCCGGGTTGAACCATGCGCGCGCGGTGCTGAAGAACATCGACGGCATTCACTTCGCGGAGTTCTCGGAGGTGGACGTCGTTCGCCACCCCCTGGTCCAGGAAGTCATCCGCGCCTACGACCGGGCGGACGTCGCCCAGCGCGAAGCCCAGGCGGCCCGGGAAGCAGCAACCGCTGCCGCCCATGCGCCCGCCGCGACGCCGGCCACCGCCACCGAGCCCGTTGCCGTCGAGTGACGGTGCCAATACCTACTTGCGCCCACCCGAGCGTACCCTGCCGGGCGGGCGTACTCCATCCCACCCTTGTGAATATTCCCAGGCGCTGCGTCCTTGAAGGATCCGCGACGCCTTATCTAGGGTGAGGACCCCCATGGCCGAACCGGAAACGCAGCCCCCTGGGCGCAGTCCACTGGACGCGCTCGCCGAACGCCTCGGACTGGACAACGGCGTCTGGGGGCGGCGCGCCATCCAGGTCCTTCTCCTGCTCGCCGTCTCCATTGGCGCGGGCTTCGTCATCTCACCAGGTCTCTACAGTCAGCAGATTCCGGCGCTGGCGGAGGAGAACCTCGGCAAGCCGTTCCGAGCCAGCTCGCCCGCCGGCTTCAAGGCCGCGCGGGACTACGAGATCGTCCACCGCGCCATGACGCAGCAGCGGCGCCAGGAAGCGCGCGCGGCCGTCAAACCGGTGTACGACCTGAACCCCGCCGTCCTGGGGCAGCTGCGGTCGACGGTAAGTTCCGCCTTCGCGTCCATGCGGCTGCATCTGGACGAGCTCACGGAGGCGCAGTCCGATTCGGAACCCGAGGAGCGCGAAACGCCCCGCCGGCGCAAGCCCGCAGCGTCCCCGGAGATGCTGGAGCTGGAGCGCAGCACCCGCGAGAAGATGCGGGCGGAGCTCCAGGAGCGCTTCTTCGGCAAGCGCGACGCCGTGCTGGAGGCCGAGGACTTCCAGGCGCTCTATGCCACCCGCTTCTCGCAGGAGGCGGAGACGGCCACGCTGCTGGTACTGGAGCGGGCGTATCGCTCCGAGCGCGGCGCGATCCATGTGGCGGGCTCTCGGGAGGAGCTGGCGCGGGAGGCGCATCAGGGCCTCACCGTCCGCGACGTGGTGAACAAGGCCGAGGAGTCCCTGTCGGGGGGCTCCACCCAGGTGGTGGACGTCCCCGAGGCGCACCAGGAGATGGAGCGCTTCGCCTCGGTGCCCGGTAACCTGATGCCGGACGCGCCGGGCGTTCAGCGCCGCGCCATCCTCCGGCTGGCCCAGCGGCTGGTTCGGCCGAACCTCACCATCAACATCGCGGAGTCGGACGCGCGCCGGAACCAGGCGGCCCAGGCGGTGAAGGACGCCGTCATCTCCATCAAGAAGGGCCAGCGCGTCATTGGCGACGGTGAGCTGGTCAATGAGTCGCACCTGGTCATCCTGCGCGGCATGCGCGCGGAGACGGACCGGCTGGACCTGGTCCAGCTCCAGGTGGGCGGCACGGGCCTGGTGGGCCTTCTCATCGTCTCGACGTACTTCTTCTGCCGCGCCGCGTTCCGGCGCTTCCGTCCCACGCGCAAGGACGGCGTACTGCTGGGACTGCTGCTGCTGGGCCTATTGGGCCTGCTGCAAATCTGGGTGTCCATCGCGGACGCGGTGCAGGACCGCTACACCGCGCTGCCCATCGAGGCCTTCTATTACGCCTTCCCGGTGGCGGCCGGCGCCATGCTGGTGCGCTTCATCCTCACGCAGGAGCTGGCGCTCTTCTTCGCGCTCGTCTTCGCCTGTCTCACCGGAGTGATGCTGGGCAACTCGCTGGCCTTCGGCGTCTTCACGCTGGTGGGTTCGCTGGTGGCGGCCGACCGCATCGTGAAGGCGAAGGACCGCGTGGGCATCTTCCGCGCGGGTCTGGTGACGGGCGCGGTGAATCTGGTGGCGGTGCTCTTCCTCTTCCTCGTGGAAGGCAAGGGCCTGTCGGCCGACACCCTCATCACCGCGGTGAGCGCCTTCGCGGGCTCTTCGCTGGCGGTGCCGGTGATGGTGATGGCGCTCACGCCACTCATCGAGGCCACCTTCGGCTACGCGTCAGACATCAAGCTGCTGGAGCTGGCCAACCTGAACCACCCGGCGCTCAAGGAGCTCATCGTCCAGGCGCCCGGCACGTACCACCACTCCATCATCATCGGCTCGCTGGTGGAGAACGCGGCGGAGACGATTGGGGCCAACCCGCTGCTGGCGCGCTCGTGTGCGTACTACCACGACATCGGCAAGGGCCGGAATCCGCTCTACTTCGGGGAGAACCAGAAGGGTGAGAACCGCCATGACGCGCTCGCGCCGGCGATGAGCGCGGTCATCATCAAGCGCCACGTGACGGAGGGCCTGGAGATGGCCCGTCAGTACCGGCTGCCCAAGCTGGTGGCGGATGCGATTCCGCAGCACCACGGCACGCGCACGGTGGGGTACTTCTACCACAAGGCCTTGAAGGAGCAGGAGGGCAAGGAAGGTGCTCCGCCCATCGACGAGAGCATCTACCGCTACCCGGGGCCGAAGCCGCAGTTCCGCGAGGCGGCGCTGGTGATGATCGCCGACGCGGTGGAGGCCTCCACGCGCTCCATGACGGACCCCACCACGCCCAAGCTCCTCGCGCAGGTGCAGAAGATCATCAACCTCATCTTCTCCGAGGGTCAGCTCGACGAGTGTGACCTGACGCTGAAGGACCTCAACCTCATCTCGCAGTCCTTCCTGCACACGCTCGAGGGTATCTACCACACGCGTCCGGCCTACCCGGCGGGCGCCGTGGGTGGGGGCAAGGCGCCGCCGTTGGTGGTGGCGGGCGCGGTGCCTCGGCCCGCGGAAGGCAAGGACAAGGCGCGGACCGCGGGGGGCACATGAGCGGAGCACGAAGGGGCAATGGCGTGAGATTGCGCAAGGGGAAGCTGATTCCCCGTGACGACGGCAAGCGCATCGAGGAGTTCGTGGGCGCGGCCACCACCAGCACGGACTCCGCGTCCGTCGCGCGGATGCTGGCGCCCCCCGGGTGGTCGGAGCCCGCGCAGCGCCCCGAATTCGATGAGGTCGTCATCGTCCTCACGGGCGAGCTGACCATCGTGGTGGAGGGGCGGCGCGAGCGCATCTCCGCGGGCGAGGTCGGACTGGTGCCGCGCGGCAAGCGCGTGGTGTACCGCAACGACGGCCAGGGGGCGTGTGACTACTGGTCGGTGTGCGCGCCCGCGTTCCGCCCGGAGCTGGCGCACATGGAGACGCCCAAGCCTCGCGTGCAGGAGAACCACGTCACCATCCAGGTGGCGCATGGCCAGGGCCGGGACTTCGCGCGCCTGCTGACCACCTGGGCCAGGGCGTACCTGGTGCAGCTCGAGCTATCCGGCGTGGAGCTGTCCCTGTCCCTGGTGGACGACCGGGCCATCCGCCGGCTCAACCGCACCTGGCGCAAGAAGGACAAGGCGACGGACGTGCTGAGCTTCCCCGCGGGCGACCTGCCCAAGGGCACGCCTGGACCGCGCCCGCTGGGGGACGTGGTCATCTCCCTGGACACGGCGAAGCGCCAGGCCAAGGAGTACGGCCGCACGCTGGAGTCGGAGATGGCGCGCTACCTGGCGCATGGCCTGCTCCACCTGCTGGGGCACGACCACGAGCGCCCCCGGGATGCCAAGCGCATGGCGGCCCTGGAGGAACAGCTCCTGGGCGAGCGAGGCATGGTGGCGGACTCGCTCCAGGTGGATGCCAAGGCCCGCCGCGCTCGCAGCCTCATGTAGGCCCTCCGCCGGCTCCCCGCTGGACAATCCAGTATCCATCCCGTTGAGCCGGGCGGCGTGCGTGATAGGTAGGCGGCCTCCCGCGTGTTGGACCAAGCCATGCTCCGCCCATCACTCATCGCCTCCTGCCTGCTCGGCCTGCTGCTCCTGGCGGCGCCCGCGCGCGCGGCCTCCATGCCGCCGTGGGGCACGGGAGAAAGCCAGGGCGAGGACCTGGCCATCCTCCTGGTGACGTTCAGTCCCGGGGATGACGTGCCGTCCTGGTGGGGCCACGGTTCGCTGGTGGTGGAGGACCGGCGGCGGCAGATGTCGCGCCTCTACAACTACGGCATGTTCTCCTTCGACGAGGCCATGCTCGCGCGCTTCGCCATGGGCCGGCTGGAGTTCTGGGTGGGCCAGTCGTCGGTGGGGGGCACCTTCCGCTTCTACCAGGCCGAGGACCGCGACGTCCGCGTGCAGGAGCTCAACCTCACGCCCGAGCAGCGCGTCGTCGTGGCGAAGCGGCTGGCGGAGAACGTGCTCCCGGAGAACCGCGAGTACCTGTACCACCACTACAACGACAACTGCGTCACGCGGCTGCGGGACATGATTGATGTGGCCACGGGCGGCCAGCTCCGCGAGGCGGACCGGGCACCGGGGCGGATGACGCTGCGCGAGCACACCCGTCGCTACACCTCGGTGAACGCGCCCATGAGCGTGCTGCTCGACTTCATGATGAACGACGAGATCGACCGTCCCATCACGAAGTGGGAGGAGGCCTTCCTTCCGGATGAGCTGGAGACTCAGGTCGCGGCGCTCCAGGTGAAGGGCGCGGACGGGCAGACGGCGTCGCTCGCGGCGAAGAGCTGGAACTACTACGAATCCTCCCGACGTCAGCGTCCGCCGGCGGCGCCTCCCCCGTGGGGCCCGTGGATCCTCGCGTTGGGCCTGGCCCTGGGCGGCCTGGCCGTCGGGCTGGCGGTGTGGGAGCGCCAGCGGGGCAGCCGCGTGGCCCGCCTGCTGCTCGGGCTGGAGAACGCCGTGGTGGGGCTGGCGCTCGGGTTGCCGGGCACCGCGCTGTTCATCATGGGGTTGGTGACGGACCACACGGTGACGCACCGCAATGAGAATCTCTTCCTGGCCAACCCGCTGACGCTGCTGGCGCTGCCCTTCGGCGTGGCGCTGACGTGGGGCAGCCAGAAGGCCCGCATGCGCCTGTTCAAGGTGTGGACGCTGCTGGCCGCCCTGGGGGTGCTGGGCGTGGTGCTCAAGGTGTTGCCGCCCTTCGACCAGGACAACTGGCGGCTCATCGCGCTCATCCTGCCCATCTCCCTGGGCATGGCGGGCGCATTCGGTCTGGACCGAGTACTGGCGCGCCTCCCCAGGGCGGACCGCGCGTCAGCCGGACGGCGGGATGCCGTCGCATCGCTGAAGACTCCTTAGAGGACACGGAAAGAAGCCATGGCGAACGATTCGATGGAGAAGATCAACGGCCTCAGGGAGCGTGTGTTGGCGCTCCGGGGGCATCTTTGACCTCGACCGCAAGCGGTCCCGCATCGCGCTGATTGAACGCGACTCCACGCTGCCCACCTTCTGGGACGACAACACCAAGGCGCAGGCGCTCTTGAAGGAGAAGTCCACGCTGGAGGCCAGCGTCGGCGCCTACGACAAGGTGATGCGCGGCCTGGATGACGCGCAGGTGCTCTTCGAGCTGGCCGTCGAGGCCAACGACGAGGCCACCACCCAGGAGGCGGAAGGCTCCCTCACGGGGCTGGAGGGTGACGTCGCCAAGCTGGAGCTGGCGCGCATGCTGTCCGGCGAGCAGGACCGCAGCAGCTGCTTCATGGACATCAACGCCGGCGCCGGTGGCACGGACTCCATGGACTGGGCGGCCATGCTCCTGCGCATGTACACCCGCTACTGCGAGAACAAGGGCTGGAAGGTCGAAATCAACGACGAGGTGCCGGGTGAAGAGGCGGGCTTCAAGAACGTCTCCCTGCGCATCGAAGGTGACTTCGCCTACGGCTACCTGAAGGCGGAAGTCGGCGTGCACCGGCTGGTGCGGATTTCGCCCTTCGACGCCAACGCGCGCCGGCAGACGGCCTTCGCGTCCGTGGACGTCTATCCAGAGGTGGATGACACCATCCAGATCGACATCCCGGAGAAGGACATCGATTTGAAGTTCATCCGCGGCGGCGGCGCGGGCGGCCAGAAGGTGAACAAGACGTCGTCCACCGCGCAGCTGCGCCACCTGCCCACCGGCATCATCATCACCTGCCAGACGGAGCGCTCGCAGTCGGCCAACAAGGACATGGCCTTCAAGATTCTGCGGGGCCGCCTGTACGAACTGGAGATGAAGAAGCGCGAGGCCGCGCGCGACGCCGCCGAGGCGCAGAAGAAGGACATCTCCTTCGGCTCGCAGATCCGCTCCTACGTCCTGGCGCCGTACCGCATGGTCAAGGACCTGCGCACCGGCATCGAGACGGGCAACGTGGACGCCGTGCTGGATGGGGACCTGGAGGAGTTCGTCACCTCCCAACTGCTGGGCGTGAAGAACCCCAACCGCAGCGCGGGCGCGGACTAGGCGCCGGGCCTCACCATTTCCTCGCCTTCGCCCGGAACCTTTTCCGCGGCCCTGCTGTCCGAGGGCCGCGGGGCAGGGGACCAAGGTAGGCTGAGGGACGGTGGCACCTCCTGCGGAGGGGCTGTCGCGGGAGGACACGCGTGTCATCGGGCGGCGTGCTCGAAATCGGACAGGAAGAGGCCGCCGCGGACGCGCCCGAGTCGCGCCGTCAGGACGCGGCGCTGCTGGCCCGGCTGCGCCGGGGGGAGCCGGACGCCTTCGAGCTGCTGGTGCGCACCCACCAGGACCGGCTCTACGATTTCTGCGTCCGCATGGTGGGAGACCGTGAGGAAGCTCACGACCTGGTGCAGGAAATCTTCGTCAGCGTGCACCAGAACGTCCGCCGCTTCCGCGAGGACTCGAAGCTGTCCACCTGGCTGTTCCGCATCACCCGCAACCACTGCATCAACCGGCTCAAGTACCTGAAGCGCCGGGGCCGGGGCCGCTCCGAAGTGTTCGACGAGGCCGCGGCCCTGCTCTCCGAAGGTGGGGGCACCGCGCCCGGCCCGGATGCGGCCCTGGAATCCGCGCGTGAGCGCGCCCGGGTGCAGTGGGCCATCTCCCAACTGGAGCCGGACGCACGCATGCTGGTGGCGCTGCGCGACATCGAAGGCCTCAGCTACGACGAAATCATCGACATCACCGAGCTACCGGAGGGCACGGTGAAGAGCCGGCTCCACCGGGCCCGGGAAAAGCTGGCGGACCTCCTGGGGCGGCTTGAGCCATGAACGGCATTCATCGCAGACTGCGGGACGTGGAACCGCGGATGAACCATCGCGAGGCGAGGGCCCTGTTCCTCGCGCTCGCCGACGACGAGCTTCCCGCCCCCAAGGCGCAGGAGGTTCGCACCCACCTGGACGGCTGCGACGACTGCCGCCAGGGCTGGCAGCGCTATTCCAGCACGGTGCAGCGGCTCCAGCGCGTGGAGCGTGAGAAGGCCCCACCCGCGCTCGCCTCCCTGGTGATGAACCGTGTGCGCCGCAAGCGCCGCTTCGGTCTGCGGGGCCTGCACACCCTGCATATGAACTACCGGCTCCCGGTGGAGGTCCTCATCCCGCTGTTGCTGGCGGCCGCCGTGGCCGCCTTCCTGGTGATGGTCGCTCCCTGAGCGGCCATCCGCTGTGTTGCGTTGCTTCCCGGGGGAGGCTTGGCTACGGTGCCGCGCCTTTGGGAAAGCGCGTCATGGCCGAGACCGAAAACAAGAGCGAGAAGAGTGCGGGCGAGGGCGACCTCGGGACGAAGGAACAGGAAATCTACGACCAGCGGCTGGAGAAGGCCGCGAAGTGGCGCGAGGCCGGCTTCAATCCGTACGGCAACGGCTACCGTCCCCAGCACCAGGCCGCCGAAATCCACGAGAAGCACGCCGCTCAGTCCGCCGAGGAAATCGAGCAGGCCGCGCCTCCGCCCTATGACGTCGCCGGCCGCGTCGTGGCCATGCGCTCCTTCGGCAAGGCCGCCTTCATCAAGCTGCGCGACCGCTCGGGCGAAATCCAGGTCCACATGAAGAAGGACGCCTTGGGGGACTCCTATGAGACCTTCAAGCTCTGTGACTTGGGCGACTTCCTGGCCGCCACCGGTCCGGTGTTCCGTTCGAAGACGGGCGAGCTCACGCTCTCCGCCACGAAGTTCACCCCGCTCACCAAGTCCCTGCGCCCCCTGCCGGAGAAGTGGCACGGCCTGACGGACGTGGAGGTCCGCTACCGTCAGCGGTACCTGGACCTCGTGTCCAACCCGGACGTGAAGCAGACCTTCCTCCGGCGCAACAAGCTCATCCGCTTCATCCGGAACTTCCTCGACACGCGTGACTTCGTCGAGGTCGAAACGCCGATGATGCACCCGCTCGTGTCCGGCGCGGCGGCGCGGCCCTTCACCACGCACCACAACGCGCTCGACATTGACCTGTACATGCGCATCGCCCCGGAGCTGTATCTCAAGCGCCTGGTGGTGGGCGGCCTGGAGCGCGTCTACGAGGTCAACCGCAACTTCCGCAATGAAGGCATCAGCACCCGGCACAACCCGGAATTCACGATGCTGGAGTTCTATCAGGCGTACGCCACGTACGAGGACCTGATGGACCTCTCCGAGGAGATGATTTCGGAGGCCGCCAAGGCCGTCACCGGCGACACGAAGGTGAAGTACGGCGACCACGTGCTCGACTTCGGCAAGGGCTGGAAGCGCATCTCCATGACGGAGGCCATCCGCGAGGTGGTGAGCGGCCTGTCCGACAAGGACATGGCGGACGCGGACCGGCTGCGCCACGAACTGCTCAAGACGAGCCACTCGGAGGCCGAGCGGCGGGCCATCGACACGATGAACCACGGTGAGCTGGTGGGCGCGCTCTTCGAGCACCACGTCGAGCACACGCTCATCCATCCCACCTTCATCACCCATTTCCCCACCGCCGTCTCGCCGCTGGCCCGGCGCAATGACCAGAACCCGGACGTGACGGACCGCTTCGAGCTGTACGTGGCGGGCCGCGAAATCGCGAACGCCTTCTCCGAGCTGAACGACCCGCTGGACCAGAAGGGCCGCTTCCAGGCTCAGCTGGACGCGAAGCAGCGGGGCCAGCAGGAGACCATGGACTACGACGAGGACTACATCCGGGCCCTCGAGCACGGCATGCCGCCCACCGCCGGTGAAGGCATCGGGATTGATCGGCTCGCCATGCTGTTCACGGATTCGCAGAGCATCCGGGACGTCATCCTGTTTCCCCTCCTCAAGCCACTGGCGAAGTAGCCAGGAGGCCGCGTGCACTCCGCCGAACGGCAGACCGTCCATCGCTGGACCTTCATCTGGATTGGGGCGCTGGTCGCCCTGGTGGGCTTCAGCCTGCTCGGGGTGGCGCTCACGTCCTCTCAAGCTTGGCTGGAGACCAGCTCCTCCCTGGGGCTGTCCCTGCTGGGGTGGGGCGGGCTGGTCCAGGCCCTCAACGCGCTGCTGCTCGTGTCCGAGCAGCCCGTCGCGACGGTGCCCAACACGGGCCTCCTCGTCGCGGGCTCCGTCGTCTGGCTCGCGGGGTGGGCGCTCATCGCCGCCGGCATCCGCCGCGCGCCGGAGCCCACCGAAGGGCCCAGCCCGGCTGCGGGCGCCACGCTGTACCCGCGCCTGGCGCGCTACCGGGACTTCTACTGGAGCACCCTGGGCGCCTACGGCGGCGGCATGCTGCTGGCGGAGGTGGTCCTCGTCCTCCTGCAGACGGTGCTGTCCAGCGGCGTGTCCGCCACGGAGCTGGGCTCGGCGGGGAAGGGCGCCAGCGGCGGTTTGTCGCTGCCGCCCACCGGGGCCTTCGCCATCGCGCTGCTCGCGGGTGGCATGGTGGCCTTCATCTCCGGCTTCATCGGCGCGTCGCGCGCGCAGCGGCTGTCGCTGCCCGAGGCCACCATCGGCGTGCTGTACCTGGGCCTGCCCATCCCCATCATCCTCACGTTGATGGAGCGGCTGCCCGGGCTGCAGCTCGCGCTGGGCTACCGGCTGCGCGAGGTGACGTACGTCGCGGGGCTGATTGGCCGCCCGGAGCTGGGGTACTGGCTCGTCTTCACCTTCCTGGTGCTGGCGCTGGTGCTGGGCATCAACACCGGCTTCATCGCCGCCGGCAGCGGCCGGGTGGACCTGAAGCTGGGGTTCGAGCTCTTTGTCGCGCGCCGGCACGTGGCGGTGTTCCGGCCGTCGCTGCTGCTGGGGACGCTGGCGGTGCTGATGCTCGGCATCATCCCCCCGCTGCTCATCTACTTCATCATTCGCTCGGCGGAAGCGGCCGTGGAGCGCACCCGCATTCGCGAGCTGGGCCTGAAGGACCCGTTGGCGGCCGCCTCCGACCTCAACCGCCTCAAGCTTCGGGAGCAGTCGCCCACCATGATGATGACCGCCCTGTCCGTGGGCGGCGTGGGCGTGGGGGTGATGGCGCTCATCATCGTCCTGTCGGTGATGAGCGGCTTCGAGGCCGACCTGCAGCAGAAAATCCTGGGCACCAACGCGCACGCCGTGGTGTCCAAGTACGCGGGCGACCTGCCCGAGTACGCCAAGGTCATGGAGTCCGTCCGCAAGGTGCCCGGTGTCGTGGGACAGACGCCCTTCATCATCAACCAGGTGATGATTGCGTCCGAGGGCAACGTGGACGGCGTCATCATCAAGGGCATCGACCCGGGCACGGTGGGCGAGGTGACGGACCTGCCCAAGAACATCCTCGGTGGCGGCTCGCTCGACATCCTCTATACGCCGGAGAAGATCGTCCACCGCGGCCTGCCGGACGAGGAGCCCGCGGAGGAGAGTGGGGTCGAGGAGGACGACATCATCCGCCGCTCCGGGACGCCCAAGAAGGCGCCGGTGCTGCCGGGCATCGTCATTGGCCGTGAGCTGGCGGCGTCGCTGCGCGTGGTGGTGGGAGACCGGGTGAACGTCGTCTCCCCGCTGGGCACCGAGCTGGGGCCGTCCGGCCCGATTCCGAAGAGCCGCGCCTTCCGCGTGGCGGCCATCTTCTACTCGGGCATGTACGAGTACGACTCCAAGTTCGTCTACATCCTCCTCAACGAGGCCCAGGACTTCTTCGACGTGAAGGGGGCCACGGGCATCGAACTGAAGGTGGCGGACATCGACGATGCGCGGCGCATCGCCTCGCAGGTGGTGAAGGTGCTGGGCGGCTATCCCTACCGGGCACGCGACTGGGGAGAGATGAACAAGAACCTCTTCTCCGCGCTGCGCCTGGAGAAGCTGGTGATGGGCATCATCCTCTCCATCATCATCATCGTGGCCGCGGGCCTCATCGTCGCTACCGTCATCATGCTGGTGCTGGAGAAGCGGAAGGAGATTTCCGTCCTCAAGGCACTGGGGGTCCCCGATGGCGGCATCGTGAAGATATTCCTCGCGGAGGGCCTGCAGATTGGCGTCGCGGGCGGCTTCCTCGGTCTGATTTCCGGCCTGTCCTGGTGCGTCTTCATCGAGAAGGTCGGCATCAAGCTGGACCCGGACGTCTATTACATCCCGGCGGTGCCGGTGCGCGTCGAGCCGGTGCAGACCGTGCTGGCCGTCGTCATCGCGGTGCTCGTCACCTACCTCGCCTCCATCTACCCGGCCCTCAAGGCCAGCAGTGTGGAGCCGGTGGAAGGCCTCAAGGCGGAGTAGCCATGGCGCTCTTGTCCATCCGCAACGTCTTCAAGAGCTACTTCCTGCACGGCAAGCGCATCGACATCCTTCGAGGCGTCTCGCTGGACATCCAGCGGGGAGAGCTCGTCTCGCTGGTGGGCGCGTCCGGGGCGGGGAAGAGCACCTTCCTGCACGTCCTGGGCACACTGGATGCCCCGGCCGCCGGCGAGGTGATGTTCGAGGACCGCTCGGTGTTCTCCATGAACGACGCGGAGATCGCCGAGTTCCGGAACCAGACCATCGGCTTCGTCTTCCAGAGCCACTTCCTCTTGCCGGAGTTCACCGCCCTGGAGAACGTAGCCATGCCCGCCCTCATCCGGCGACAGGACCGCACCGCCGCCTACGCCTACGCCCGTGAACTGCTGGAGCGGGTGGGACTGGGACACCGCGTGGACCACCGTCCAGGGGAATTGTCGGGTGGTGAGGCCCAGCGCGTGGCCCTGGCGCGCGCCCTGGTGCTCAAGCCCGCGGTGTTGCTGGCGGACGAGCCCACCGGCAACCTCGACCCGGCGACGGGCGAGGGCATCCACCAGCTCCTGCGGGAGGTCAACCGCGAGCAAGGCATCACCGCCGTGGTCGTCACCCACAACGAGACGCTTGCCCGCTCCATGCCCCGCCGCCTCAGGTTGGCAGGGGGCGAGGTGTCGGAGGCGTGATGTCCTGGCAATTTTGCATTGAGGCCCTGCTGGGCCTTCCCGTAGATTGCCCCGCCTTTTCCTGGCCGGTCTCCCCTTGAGGCACCCCGTTCTGTCGCGCAAGTCACTGCTCCCGCTGCTGGCGGTCGCCATGTGGTCCCTCGTGCCCGGCTCCGTGCTGGCGCAAGAGGATGAGGGCGCCGCCGCGCCTTCTGCCGTGCCCGAGGTGACCGCTCCCGCTGCTCCTGCCGACGTGGCCTCCGAGCCCGCGCTCCCCGATGACGCCCCGGTGTCGCCGGAGGATGCCCGCCGGGTGGTGGAGGTCCGCGTCGAAGGCAACCGGCGCGTTGAGGCCGAAGCCATCCGCCGCGCCCTCCGCACCCGTGTGGGGGACGAACTGAGCCCCACGCGCACCGCCCAGGACCTCCGGGCGGTGTGGGCGCTGGGCTACTTCCAGGACGTGGAGCTGCTCGTCCAGCGGCTGGCCCGCGGCGTCGCCTACGTGGTGCGCGTGGAGGAGCGCCCCACCGTCCGGCTCGTCCAGCTCGTCGGCAACGAGGAGCTGAGCAAGGACGACCTGAAGGAGGAGATTGACGTCAAGCCCTCCACCATCCTGGACATGGAGCTGGTGCGCTCCAGCGTGCAGAAGATCCAGGCGAAGTACGTGGAGAAGGGCTACTTCCTCGCCGAGGTCAGCCACCAGCTCAAGCCCGTCGAGGGCGGCGCCAACGTGGATGTGGTGTTCAACATCAACGAGCGCGCCAAGGTGATGGTGAAGCAGATCACCATCCTCGGGGCGGAGAAGCTGTCCGCCTCGGAGCTGAAGGAGACGATGATCACCCGCGAGGGCGGGTTCCTCTCCTTCTTCACCGGTGAGGGCACCTACCGCGAGGAGGCCTTCCAGCGCGACCTGGCCGTCATCCAGATCGCCTACTACGACAAGGGCTTCATCAACGTCCGGGTGGACAAGCCCACCGTCCAGCTCTCCGCGGACAAGCGCTTCATCTTCATCACCCTCCGCGTGACGGAGGGCGAGCCGTACGACATCGGGAAGATCGACTTCTCCGGGGACCTGCTCGACGACGTCACCAAGGAGCAGATGGCGTCGATGATGAAGTCCGCCACCGGCGGGCGCTTCAACCGCTCGCAGCTGTCGCAGGACATCCTCTCCGTCTCGGACGTCTACTACGACCGCGGCTACGCCTACGCGAACATCAACCCCATCACCAGCGTCAACGCGGACAACCGCACGGTGGACCTGACCTTCGACGTGCAGAAGGGGCCCCAGGTCACCATCGAGCGCATCGACGTGGTGGGCAACAGCAAGACGCGTGACAAGGTCATCCGCCGCGAGCTGCGCGTCTACGAAGGAGAGCTCTACAGCGGCACCGGTGTGCGCCGCAGCCGCGAGCGCGTCACCGCGCTGGGCTTCTTCGAGACAGTGGAAATCACCCAGCGCCCCGGCTCGGCGGACGACACCATCGTCCTCCAGGTGGAGGTGAAGGAGAAGGCCACCGGTACGTTCCAGGTCGGCCTGGGCTTCTCCAACGTGGAGAACTTCATCTTCACGGCGCAGATCGCCCAGAACAACTTCCTGGGCTGGGGCCAGAGCGTCTCCGCGTCCGCGCAGATTTCCGGTCTGCGCTCCCTGGTGCAGCTGTCCTTCTACGACCCGTACTTCCTGGACACGCGCTACCTGCTGTCGGCGGAGTTCTTCCGCATCCAGGCGGACTACGAAGGCTTCATCCGCAATTCGACCGGTGGCACGGTGTCCATCGGCTACCAGTTCATCGACGACCTGCTGGGCACCATTGGTTACTCGCGTGAGTGGGTCAACGTGGAGGCCGGGCAGAACCTGGGCGCGGTGCTGCTGGCCAACCAGTTCCTGTCCGGAACGACCAGCGCGGCCCGCCTGTCGCTGTCGTTCGACCGGCGCGACAACCGCCTGTTCCCGTCGCGTGGCTTCATCCACTACGGCTCGGTGGAGCTCGCCCCGGACTTCCTGGGCGGTACGTTCCTCTACAACCGGTACACGGCCTACTCGCGGCTGTACTTCCCCATGCCGCTGGGCTTCGTCTTCAAGACGAACGCCACCATTGGCTACATCCAGCAACTGGACCAGAACAAGCCGCTGCCCATCTCCGAGCTCTACTACGTGGGCGGCATCAACAGCGTCCGCGGGTACTTCCTGCGCAGCATCAGCCCGTCCGTGAAGGTTCCCCGCTCCGGCAGTCCGGACGCGACCGTCACCGATTTCCGGGTCGGCGGTAACAAGCAGCTCATCTTCAACTTCGAGCTGGAGTTCCCCATCTTCGAGAAGGCCGGCCTGCGCGGCGTCGTCTTCTACGACGCGGGTAACGCCTTCGCGGCGAATGAGCGCTTCTTCGAGGACCGCCAGGACCGGCTGCCGGCCGGTCTCTTCCATGCCGCCGGCTTTGGATTCCGCTGGTTCTCGCCCATTGGCCCCCTGCGCTTCGAGTGGGGCATCCCGCTCACCAAGCGGCCGGAGGACGACAACATTCTGTTCGAGTTCACTATCGGCAACTTCTTCTGATAAGCCCTTGGCCCGTCGTCCGGCGTCCGCGCCCACGGGCGGAGGGAATTGAAGATGCCCGATAGGCGTACGTCGGAGCTTGTACCCTTCCTGAGGAGTTGCTGAACATGTCGCTTCGCACCACCATCGCGGCCACGGCCGCCGCTCTGTCGCTCGCCCTCCCGGTGGCCGCCTCGGCCGCCGAGCTGAAGGTCGCCTACGTGGACCTCCAGAAAGTCATGCTGGAGGTGGATGACGGAAAGGCCGCCAAGTCCCGTCTCCAGAAGTGGCTCGACGACCGCCAGAAGGAAATCGACAAGGAGCAGAACGCGCTCCGCGCCGAGAAGGAGACGCTCGACAAGCAGGCCAGCGCCATGAGCGCGGAGAGCAAGGCCCAGAAGGAGGCCGAGCTCCAGCGCAAGGTGATGTTGCTCGCCCAGAAGTGGGAGAAGAGCCGCGCCGAGGCCGCCAACAAGGAGCAGCAGGAGATGAAGCCGATCATCGACAAGATCGACTCCATCATCAACACCATCGCCGAGCGCGATGACCTGGGCTTCGTCCTCGAGCGCCGCGACTCCGGCATCGTCTACGCCCGCTCGCAGCACGACATCTCCAACGAGGTCATCCGGGCGTACAACAGCTCGAAGAAGACGGCGGCGAAGGACGCCCCGACGAAGAAGTAGCCGTCACTCCCAACTCGTGCAGACCGCTCCCATGCCCCGCCAGCTCGGGGAACTCGCCGCCCACGTGGGTGGAGAGCTCCTCGGTGACCCCTCACAGCTCATTCACGGACTCAACGGGCTTGAAGAAGCCGGCCCGGGAGACGTGTCTTTCTACGGAAACCCGCGCTATCGGCGCCAGTTCGAGGCCACCCGTGCCTCGGCGGTGCTGGTGGGCGCCGACGTGCCCCCCCGCGAGGGCGTGGCGCTGGTCCGGGTGGCCAACCCGCATCTGGCGTACGCGAAGCTGCTGCGCCTGTTCCATGCGCCAGAGCGTCCCGCCGCGGGCGTGAGGCCCGGCGCCTGGGTCCATCCCGAGGCCACCGTCCATCCGGAGGCCGTGCTGCTGCCCGGCGCGTCGGTGGACCGGGGCGGACGGGTGGGCGCGCGCACGGTGCTGTACCCGGGCGCCTACGTGGGCGAACAGGCCGAGGTGGGGGAGGACTGCGTCCTGTACCCCAACGTCACGGTGCGCGAGCGCTGCATCGTGGGCGCGCGCGTCATCCTCCACGCTTCCAGCGTGGTGGGCGCGGACGGCTTCGGCTTCGCCTTCAACCCGGAAGGCGAGGCGGGGCCGGAGCACTTCAAGATTCCCCAGGTCGGCATCGTCCGCATCGAGGACGACGTCGAGGTAGGGGCGTGCACCTGCATCGACCGCGCGACGGTGGGCGAGACCGTGGTGGGGCGCGGCGCGAAACTCGACAACCTGGTGCAGATTGCCCACAACGTGCGAGTGGGCCCGCTGTCCCTCATCTGCGCTCAGGCCGGTGTGTCCGGCTCGGCGGAGGTTGGGACGGGCGTGGTGCTCGCGGGGCAGGTTGGCGTGGTGGGGCACATCCGCGTCGGTGACCTGGCCAAGGTGGGCGCGCAGTCCGGCGTCGCGCACGACGTGCCGGACGGCCAGGTGGTGAGCGGTAGCCCCGCCGTTCCCCACCGAGAGTGGCTGCGGGCCAGCGCCGCGGCGGGCCAGATGGCGGACCTGCTCAAGGAAGTGCGCGCCCTGCGGCGCCGGGTGGAGACGCTGGAGAAGGAAAAGGGGCCGTGATGGACATCGGAGAGATTCTCAATCTGCTGCCGCATCGGTACCCGTTCCTGCTGGTGGACCGGGTGGTGGAGATCATCCCGGGCCAGAAGCTGACGGCCTACAAGAACGTCACCATCAACGAGCCCTTCTTCAACGGGCACTTCCCCGGTCACCCGGTGATGCCGGGTGTGCTCATCCTGGAGGCGCTGGCGCAGGCGACGGCCATCCTCGCCTACAAGAGCGAGAACATGGATCCGTCGCGCAAGCTCACGTACCTGATGGGCGTGGACGGCGCGCGCTTCCGCAAGCCGGTGTTGCCGGGGGATCGCCTCCAGTTGGAGATCGAGGTGGTGCGTCACAAGGGCGCTGTCTGGAAGACGAAGGGCCTGGCGACGGTCGACGGCGCGCGTGTCGCCGAAGGCGAGTTCCTGGCAACCGTCGTGGACAAGGACGCCGACGCGGCTGAGAGCGCGGCATCCTGATTCGCGCCCCGCGAGCACGAGG
This sequence comes from Myxococcus sp. CA005, assembly GCF_006518205.1. Lineage (NCBI taxonomy): Bacteria > Pseudomonadati > Myxococcota > Myxococcia > Myxococcales > Myxococcaceae > Myxococcus > Myxococcus sp. CA005. The sequence goes on from NZ_SRLV01000009.1 coordinate 151,421, forward strand.
AGACTTCATGGCTCAGGTTCATCCCACCGCGGTGGTTCATCCCGACGCCCGCCTTCACGAAACCGTCGAGGTCGGCCCCTATTCCATCATCGGTCCCCAGGTAACGATTGGTGCAGGCTCCCGCGTGGGGCCCCACGTCGTCATCGAAGGCCGCACGACGCTGGGCGAGCGCAATCGCATCTTCCAGTTCGCCTCCGTTGGCGCCGACCCGCAAGACCTCAAGTACGCGGGCGAGGACACGGAGCTGGTGCTCGGCGACGACAACCAGATTCGCGAGTTCGTGTCGCTGCACAAGGGCACCGCCGGTGGTGGCGGCGCGACCCGCGTTGGCAGTGGCAACCTCTTCATGGCCAACTGTCACGTCGCGCATGACTGCGTGGTGGGCAATGGCTGCCGCATCGGCAATGGCTCCGCGCTCGCGGGCCACGTGACGATGGAGGACCACGTCATCATCAGCGGCCTTGCGGCGGTGCATCAGTTCACCCGCCTGGGCAAGCACGCCTTCATCTCCGGCGGCGCCATGGTGACCATGGACATCCCGCCGTACGCCACCGCCCAGGGAGACCGGGCGGAGCTGGTGGGCCTCAACACGGTGGGCCTGGAGCGCAGCGGTTTCTCCAAGGAGCAGATCGAGCGGGTGAAGGAAGCGCACCGCATCCTGTTCCGCTCGAAGCTGACGCTCCAGGAGGCCATGGTGCGGCTGCGCGCGGAGCTGGCGGGCCACTCCGAGGTGGACCACCTCATCCAGTTCATCCAGCAGAGCAAGCGCGGCCTCACGCGCTGACGCCGTGAGCGACGGAGGGGAATCGGCGGTGGATCGGATTGGCCTCATCGCGGGCAATGGTCGGCTGCCTTTTCTCTTCGCGCGCGCCGCGAGGAAGAAGGGCCTGGAAGTCGTGGCCGTGGCGCACCGGGGAGAGACGGACCCGGCGTTGGCGGCGGAGGTGGACCGGCTGACGTGGGTGCGTGTCGGTCAGGTGGACCGCATCCAGAAGGCCTTCCGGGAAGCGGGCGTGAAGCAGGCGGTCATGGCGGGCGGCATCGGCCGCGTGCGGGCGCTGGCGGAAGCCCGGCCGGACCTGGGCGCGGTGCGCATCATCTCCCGGCTGCGAAGCTTCCGGGATGATGCGCTGCTGCGCGCGGTGGCCTCGGACTTCGAGTCGCGCGGCGTCACCATCATCGCTCCCACGGACTTCCTGGGTGAGGTGCTGTGCCCGGAGGGCCACCTCGCGGGGCCTCGGCTGCACCCGGCGCAGGAGAAGGACGTGGCCCTGGGCCGCGAGGTCGCCATGCTGCTGGGCCAGGCGGACGTGGGGCAGACAGTGGTGGTGCACAACGGCCACGTCCTGGCGCTGGAGGCGGTGGAGGGCACGGACGAGGCCATTCTCCGGGGCGGCAGGCTGGGTGGCAATTCAGGCGCCGTGGTGGTGAAGCGCTGCAAGCCGCAGCAGGACCTCCGCTTCGACCTGCCGGCCGTGGGCCCTCACACGCTGGAAGTCATGCAGGAGGTGGGCGCGCGCGTGCTGGCGCTCGAGGTGGGACGCACGGTGCTGCTGGACGCCCCGGCCCTCTTCGCGGGCGCCGAGTCCAGGGGCATCACCATCGTCGGCGTGCCCTGAGCCCCGGCGGCGGGTGACGGAGCGGGACCTGCCCGTTCAGGTGTGGGACGGACTGCGACCAGCAGGGCCTCGTTCCCCTGTCCGGGCTCCCCTGGGATGGGGGGCGATTGAATACCGTTGCACCTCCAACGTCCCCCACGGGGAGCGTTTCCCTGCACGCCACCTCGTCCTACCCTCGCGGAGCAGTCCATCCACACGTGCCGCGGTTGGTCGCGGCCCGTGACACCCGAGGCCTACACCGCGCCATGAACGCCCGCCTGCTGCTCCTCGCCTTTGTCCTGTCTTCGCCGATGCCGGTGCTCGCGGACGCCGTTCGAGTCTCCCTGGAGGGGCGCGCCGTGCTGGGGGAGAAGCTCCCGGCGCTGCTGGTCCACATCGAGGAGCCCATCGCGGGCTTCGAGGTGAAGCTGAAGCGCAGCGACGGCCAGGACGTGGAGGTGAAGGGCGGCGGGAGTCCGGGCCTCACGCGCCGCATCGAGCTGAATCAGCCGGAAGGCCGCTTCCGCTACGAGGGAGCGCTCACGGTGCGCTTCCCGGATGCGGAATCCGGCGTGATGCCGTTGTCTTTCGACACGGAGCTCTACGGCACGCTGAAGCTGGACGTCCGCAAGGAGGACGTGGACGTGGCCGCGCGCCGGCTGCGCTTCGTCCTGTCCCGGCCCGCGAAGCGCGCGGAGTTGACGGTGTTGATGGACACCGGGAAGAAGGCCTTCGAGGGCGAGGTGCCATTCAAGGGGGAGGCGGGGGGGACGCCACTGGAGCTGACG